>JAQVJB010000019.1 GCA_028695395.1 Actinomycetota bacterium
GATTTTTAAATATTTTTTTGTCATGTATCTCTCCTTAAGGGTTACTTTTCTAATTTATAGGTCTTTTATTATTTTATTATTTTCCTTAATAATAATAAACATAAAAATGATTATATTATATAAACATTCTTTTTTATAGAAAGATATAAAAAATAAATTATTCTTTTATGATCCTTTCGTAAAGCTGTATATATTCTGCAATTATCTTCTTGCTGTCAAAATCAAGAGCTCGTTTTCTTGCATTAAAAGAAAATTCTTCAAACTTTGATTTGTTTATTAAAAGTTCTATAGCTGATTCAGACATTTTTTCTACATCATCAGGGTCATGTAGAAATCCGCAACTCCCATTTATTACCACTTCTTTTAATCCGCCGATTTCTGTTCCTATTACCGGTAATCCGCAACTTAAGGCTTCGAGTGCAGATACGCCAAAACTTTCACTTCTTGAAGGCAGAAGATATAAATCACAGCTGTTTAAAAATGGTATCACATTATCTTTCCTGCTTAAAAAAACTATTTTTTCTTCTATCTTGAATTTTTTTGCCATTTCTTTTGCAAGTGCAGTATCAGGGCCTTCTCCGACAAGCAGTAATTTTGCTTTTACTTCTTTGCTGACCCTATTAAATATTTCAATTACATTTTTGATATTCTTTACTGCCCTGAAATTTGAAATATGTATTATGCCGGTTTCACCTCTTTTAACAATACCCATGTTTTCTTTATCGCTTTTATTTCTGATATATTCCCGGGTATTGATAAAGTTATAAATTACTTGGATTTCTTTATCAATTCTGAAAGTATTCTCTGTCAGATATTTCAAATAATTTGAAACACATGTAATGGCGTTACTATTTTCAATACAAAATTTTGTCAGCTTATAAAAAGAATGGTGATTGCCCACAATAGTAATATCTGTACCATGCAATGTGGTTATAAATTTAAAATTTGAATTTTCTCCCATAATTTTTTTTGTTAAAAATGCCGAAGCAGCATGCGGAATAGCATAATGAACATGCATTATGTCAAGATTATGCTCCTCAAATATCTCTGCCATTTTTACACTCAAAGAAAGACTGTACGGAGGATATTTGAAGAGTGGATATTCAAGAACATCCACCTCATGAAAATAAATATTTTTCAGGCAGTCAGTGATTTTAAAAGGCTGCTCATAGCTTATGAAATGAACTTCATTGCCTAGTTTTGCAAGCTCCATGCCTAATTCAGATGCAACTACCCCGCTGCCTCCATAAGTAGGATAACATGTAATCCCGATCTTCATTTTTATTTAATATTATTTATTAAATCGTGTTGCAAATAATCAAAATGCAAGCTTTTATTTTCTGAAATTTAATTTTCAGAATCTATTACTGATAAAATCCTGGACTTATTAATAAACTGCATAATCAAAAAAACTAACCGGGTCATTTATTTTTATTTCTGAGTTAATAAAATAAGGCTCACCGTATTCTGCTCTTATTTTTTGACCAAAATATTTAGCCCTGGTGTGCAAGATCTCTTTAAAAGCTTTTGTGCTTATATGTGTTATGACCTTATTATTATTTCCTGAAAAGAATTGTGAATCATAAGCTTTTACTGCCTGTACTTTTTTTTCAAAATATTCTGAAATGTCCACTATAAAAGAGGAGCTGAACTCATAATGAAGCATATAATTTAATGCAATATTAGGCCTGTAAGCCTGTGAATCTGTCTCCAGCTTGGAAAGTCCTGATAAAAATACCGCATCCCTTATCAGTTTTGATGAATTTTCATGATCAGGATGCCTGTCCTTATAATAAGGAAAAAGCACTGCTTTCGGAGTATATTTTCTTAAAATATCGATAACTTTTAATTTATTCTTCATATTGCACTCTATATTTCCATCCTGCATTCCGAGATTTACTCTCATATCAAGCATCAAAATTTCAGTAGCCTTAAGGGTTTCTTTTTTTCTTGTTTCAATATTTCCATTACTTGAAAGCTCTCCCCTTGTAAGATCTACAATACCAGTACTGTGCCCCTTATTTTTCATTGCAGCCAGCAAACCTCCGCAACCCATCTCTGCATCATCAGGATGAGGTGCAAAAGCGATAATATCTATGCTGTCTTCATTTTGAATATTCTTATTCATTATTTTTATTCCGATCTAAACTATTTTATCTCTATGAATTTATGCTTAAAATCCATAGGTGATATTTTTTCGATAATATCATCTATGATTTTAAAGCCATATTTGTTTATATATTCAAAAATATTAACATATCTCTCTTGAAGATTTTTATTTGGCAGCAAGTTGATATGTATTTTATTTATTGAATCAACAACAAAACTATTCTTTCTCCCATATTCGGAAATTATTCTTTTACCTAATACTTCTATTTCTTTTTTCAAATTATTTTCTATTCTATTAAATGAAGCCGCTGTATCAAGTTCATGTTTGTTTAATATCTCTTTTTTATTATTTATCAGTTCATGTATTTCTTTTTCCATTTCAAGAAGAAAAGAATTGATATCGAATCCTATCATATTTTTAAGCGTTTCTTTTGCCTGTCTATCTGGTAAAAGTTCCAGGTTCTCATAATCAAGCCTTATTTTATTCATGGATTCTTTTATTTTCTTTTCAATTATAGTTGCTGAAAGCCTGGGAACTATAATAGGCATTTCTATTCCAAAAAAAGTATATACATCTTTAATCTGGGCAAAATAGCTTATCTCACCAGGTCCGCAGACAGTTGCGATATTCGGCAGTATCCAATCCTGCAAAAGAGGTCTTGTTATGACATTTAATGTCGTGTCGCCAATATTCTTAAATAAGATATCTTTCAATTCATTTTGAGAGAGCTCTTTCTTTTTTTTATCAAGTCCCTGAATATAAAAATTATTTTTTCCATTGATTTTTATTTTTTCTCTTCCATTCTTGGTATTTATAAAACAGTCAAGGTTATCCCTTAATAATTTTAACTGGTTATGATAGCCTAGAGCAGTCAGCTCGCGGGAATTAAAATCTATCGCACCATGAATCTCAGATTGTTTAGAAATATCAAAATCAATTATCTTCCGGGAGAATTTTTTTAATGCTGCTATCTCAGGATCGATAATGACCAGTCCGAATTTCGAAAATAATCCGCTTAATATCGCTGAAAAGAACCTGGATATTGAAAAACCACTATTTTTGCCACCATCTACAACTGTTTCAAGTGTTCTATTTAAAAATTTCTCAATTCCTGCTTTATATTCGGTGCTCTGGAGACTGTCAAGCATTTTGCGTACCAGATTTTCATATTCATCTTCCGGAAGTACTATTTTTGAAAAGCTTAGCTTGCTGAGATATTCAGGGATATCAATAGATATTTTTTCTAAATTTCCTGAAGGTATATTTATGCTCTTGATTTCATCAATATCATTGTCTTCAGATGCATTCCAGAATACCGGCACTACATTTATCTTAAATTTTCTAGATAATAAATCTGAAAGAGAAATCAGGCTTATTATTTTAAATACAGTATATAAAGGACCAGTAAAAATTCCCGGCTGTTGTCCGGCAACCAAAGTAAAAGAATCTTCTTTCATTAATATATCTATATTTTCCAGAGTTCTTTTACTGCACCTGAAAGCATTATTATATTCATATAACTCATCACAAAAATTTTTCCTTAATTCATTGTCATAAGTCTTTTTTAAAAAATCAATTCTTGTTTTATAGTGATTAAGGTTCCTGTAATCATACGAAAAAAAACTTTTTAACTTATCGAATTGAAATATGTAATCAGAATAAAGATTGCTATAATAAAAAATATTATTTTTTAATTCAATAATATTAAAATCCATAACATACTACCCGATTTAATTTTTAGTAATGAATCTTTTACAGAGCCATAAACTATCTTATAGTAAAATCAATTATAAATTTAATGCCAAGATAAACAAGGAATAATCCGCATATCAGAAATAATATTCTATATACCTTCATATTAATTATTTTTTTACCTTTGCTTAAAATGAACCCGATAAATAAATACCATATAAAATCAGAGCTTATATGGCCTGAATAAAATGTAAAATTGCCAAGATATCCGAATGAAGTACTCTTTAAAAGAAAAGCAGCCCCAACAGTTACCCACCATATATACCAGTAAGGATTTACAAGACTTATTAAAAATCCCTGAGTAAGTGTAAAAAAATTACTCCTCCCGCTGCCTAGCTTTTCTTTTTCTTTTAAATCCAGATTGATTTTAATTTTGTTCCTTATGCTTGAAGATATCATATCATAAGCCATATAAAGCAAACCTATACCACCCAGGATCCCTATTATTTTAATCACTATTTCATTTTTAAGATAATTTATAAATCCAAATAAAAAAATTACAAGTATGGCGAGTTCAGCTATTGCATGACCTATCACAATAAAAAAAGAAGCCCAGAAACCTTTCTGTGCTACTTTTGTCACAACAAGCGTAAACATCGGTCCCGGCACTAAAGCTCCGGAAAAGCCTACTATCATGGCGCCAAAAAAAAGTTGTGTCAATTCAAGTGCCATATTAATAATTCATCCTGATAATAGATTTTTATTTTTTTAAAAAACTCTTTTTTATATCAATTATCTGTAAAGTATATGTATTGCATAATATCAATACAAAATAGAATTAATTTTTTTCATTTTTATCTGACATAATATTGACAATGTTTTTTTTAATTGCTATATTGATAATTGTCTTAGAGCAGGAGGCAACCTCTCAAAACAGAAGAAATTTTAAGACGAAAGTCATAAAAGATTAAGCTGATTTTGGAAAAGTCCCTGAGAAAAGTTCTAAGAGAAGCTCCGAGATGTTGAGTAACCTAAGGTGTGAACTAAGGTAAAAGATAACTCGGAGTTTTTTTATTTTCCCCAACTGTTATTCATAATTGTCTTTTTATTCTTTTAATTGAAATAAAATCTTAAAAGAGTAAAATTTAATAGATTAATTTTAACAATAATATATTTTTAATTAAATTTATAAGTAAGGAACATTGGTTATGGAAAATTTAAGTCACCCCAGTTATGCTTTTTTCCAGGGCGGCATAGTACCGATCGAGGAAGCAAAAATAGATATAAGGACTTGCGCTCTTCAATACGGAACAGCTGTTTTTGAAGGACTAAGAAGCTACTGGAATGAGTCAGAGCAGTCAAACTATATTTTCAGGCTTGAAGACCACTATAAAAGGCTCTTTGAAAGCGCTAAGACTATGATGCTGAAAATAAATTACTCCATCAAAGATCTTTGCGATTACACCATAGATCTTTTAAAAAAAGAAAATTACACTGAAGATGCATATATAAGGCCGTTTGCTTATAATAGCGATCTTAATATCGGCCCAAGGCTTAACAAAGACTCTCAGGACCTTTTTATTTATTCCATACCTTTGGGAGAATATCTTGATCTTTCAAGAGCCCTCAAAGTATGCGTATCTTCCTGGGCAAGAATACCTGACAACTGCATACCCCCCAGAGCGAAAATATCAGGAAGCTATGTCAATGCAGCTTTACAGAAAACCGAAGCAATAATGAATGGATATGATGAAGCCATTACTTTATCCTACGGAACAAGTTTTGTATGTGAAGGAAGTGCCATGAATCTATTTATGGTAAAAAATGAAATACTTCATACTCCTCCTGTCAGCAATGATATTTTGGAAGGCATAACAAGGAATGCTGTTATTGAGCTGGCTAAAGAAGAACTGGATTTGCCGGTTGTAGAGAGACAGATAAGCAGAACAGAGCTTTATTCTGCTGATGAGCTTTTTTTCTGCGGAACAGGCGCACAAATAGCTCCTATAGGAAATGTTGACGGAAGAATTATCGGTAATAATGAAATAGGTGAGATAACAAAAAAAATCCAGGATATCTATTTTCTTGCTGTAAAAAATAAAATTAAAAAATACTCAATGTGGTGCACTAAAGTCATTTAATTTATAGCACTTTATTGGCAAATTGAATAATAGCTGCAATTGCTGCATTTATCCTTTGATTTGTTTTTAAAATCTTTCATGACAATACCGGAAATAGCCAGCATTATTTTTGATTCCAGCTCATTTTTTAATGCAGGATCGAGAATATTTTTATCCATGTGTCCATTCCCAAGATAGAATATATAGCCTTTGGCTTTTTCAATAGGGATTTTAAAATATTCAGATGCTGCAAGGAGATAAAATCTTATCTGGTTTTTATAATATGAATCATCAGAATCTTTTTTCTTTGAAGAAGATTTATAGTCATATATGCTTAAAAAATCATTTTTTAGGATATCAGCTCTGTCTGTCTGGCATCTTATAAAGAAATCCCCTATTTTCCAGTAAAAAAGTTCCTCAATAAAGAGTTCCTTTGTCTGCCTGAAATCCAGGATATTACTTTCAAAAAAATTAATTAGGCTTCTTTTCAGCTTTTCATTTTTTATAAGCCTGATATCTTCATTATACTTTTTAAATAACATAGAATATTCTTCATTGATCTTTCCTCCCTTATCGTCCCAATAATATGCAGAGAATAAATACTTACTTATTACAGAAATTATTTCATGAATCTTCGTTCCAAAATCAGCATTTTCCTTATTAGTACTGTCAGGAATATTAATTAAGTATTTTAATTCAAATTTTTTAGGACAATCGATATATGACAATATTTCTGTCATGGTAAAGAATTTTGTTTTGCTTTCTTTTTTGTTGCTATCGCTTATATAATTTTCTGCAAGTCTCTCAATATTTTTTTTACGCAAACCATAGATATCTTTGGATAATTGTTTTTCGAGCTTGATTATATTTGCTTTATTGGCAAAATCATTTATTGGCGCCCTGTTTTTCTTAATATCTGAATTTAAAATTTGTTTCTTTTTATATTGTTTTTTCTCCAATTTAATATTATTTATAAGTTTTAAAAACCTATCAATTATCTTATTTCTAATAAACACAGTTTCTTTGTTTATAATCTCAAGATCATTTTCTGCGCAAAGATTGACAGCATTAGTAGAAATATTATGATGATTTTTTCCACATATTATCCCCTCTTTAACAAACTCAAGAAGCTCTTTTGGCTTTTCATTCTCCTTTTCCTGATAATCTTCAAATAAAGGATGGGACATTATTAGAATTTTTTCCGCCCTGGAAGCAGCAACATAGAATATTCTCCTTTCTTCTTCTCTGGCCCTGTCCTTAAGTCTATTCTTGAATTTTTCAGCATTTGAGTATAATGCTTTCTCTGACCAGATTTTGCTATCAGTCCTGAGATAAGCAGGAAGTTCGAATTCGATTTTAGAATTTATTGTTCCTTTATATTCCTTATCCCAAAGCATCGGAAGAAATATTACTTTAAACTCAAGACCCTTTGCGGCATGGATACTCATTATTTTTATAGCATTATTCTTAGAAATCTCTATATCATCAGGATTTTCCAATTCAGTTTTTGCAAGCTGCTGCAGATAAATAATAAAACTTTCAAAATTTTTTTCTGAATTATCCTGTTCAAAATCTGAAGCTATCCTTATCAAGGATTCAACATTTTTAATTTTTTTCCTTAAATTCTGGCCAAATCCGGATTTTATCTCATCATATAAGCCCGAAAAATGAAATATCAGGTTAATAATACCGCTAAGATCATATTGTTCAGATTTTTTTATAAAATATTCAAGCTCTTCAACAAAAGAATTTATTTTATTTATAGCATCATTTGTTATCAGCTCATTTTCTGATGCTGTCTTAAGAGAATCAATCAGGTATTTTACCGGAATAAATGCATTTTTTTTATAATCATCACTACTGTTTTCTTTGTATCTTATGTGGTTCTTTAGAAAATAAATATCCCTGTCAGATATTTTGTACCTGGATGATTTTAATAGATAAACAAGACTTTCCTCATCATATATATTGTATATCAATTTAAGCCAGCAAACTAAAAAAAGGATTTCATTTTCATAAAAAAGATTTTTGTTGCCTATGAATTCAAATCTAATATTTTCTTTGTTCAGTGCTTGTATTATTTCATTGAACTTTTTCTTTCTGCATAATATAGCCATATCTTTCAGCATTATGCCTTTTTCTCTTAATTCTTTAATCATCCCGCAGATAATAAGAGCTTCTTCTTTTGTGTCTTTGCTTTTAAAGAAGAATATTTCAGATTCTTTTCCTGTAAATTCAGATTTTATGGTTTTAGCATTCCTGTCGACATTATTGCTTATGACATTGTTGACAAAATTTATTATTTTTTCTCCAGAACGAAAATTAGTTGTCAGGAAATAAGGTTTAGTTTTTACACCAAGTCCAGATTCAAAATATCTCGTATCTATTATATTTTCAACAGAAGCTCCTCTGAATCCGTATATCCCCTGATCATCATCTCCCACTATCATTATACTGTTTCTTTTTTCATCGAATATTTTTGAAAGAAAATAAGCCTGTGAATTATTAGTATCCTGAAATTCATCAACAAAAATATATTTATATTTCTGAATGTATTTTTCCCTTATAGAAATAAAATCATTAAATAATTTGTATGGCATAAATATCTGATCAGCATAATCAATGCAATTATTCAATGATTTTATTTTTTCATATTCAACATATACCCTGTATATTTCCTTTAAATAATTTATTTTTTTTAATTCGTCATTTTGCAATCTACTGCTTTTATATTCTGAAAGAATTGACTCATGTTCAAGTAAATATTTTTTTAATTTGACAGAATCAATTAGATTATTCTTTATATCCCAGATATAGCCTAATATTCTTCTTGTAAGCTGCGCTATATCTTTTTTTGCCTTTAAATATTCGAAATCAGAATTTTTGAATATTTCAAAAACTATCTGCCATGATTTTGCTTCATTCAGCAAACTGAAGTTTTTGGAAAGCCCAAAAAGGTAACTGTTTTCTTTTATAATCTGATTGCCGAATGAATTAAATGTATATATATCAATCGTATCAGAATCAATCAGGAAGGATAAGTCTTTTGAAATCCTTACCTTCATATTCAAAGCTGCATTTTTTGTAAATGTCAGTGCCAGTATTTCGGATGGCAGGCATTTTTTTTCTTTTAATATGTTTATAATGCTTGCAGTAAGAACAGTAGTCTTGCCAGACCCTGCGCAAGCAATTATTTTTTTTATCTTTTCTTCGCCAAAAATGACTTTTTCCTGTTCGGGCGAAGGGTTAAATCTGTTCTCCATAATATTTTGTACAGAATATTTTGTATTCGCAGCTTTTGCAGCTGAAATAATTTCTTGGATTTATCTCAAATTTTTCTTTTTTAATATTGCTTATAATATCCAAAATCTTTTCAATTGTTTTTTCTTCTATTTTTTCAGTAATATTTACTGTGAAGAAATTGTCTTTATCGCTGCCTATAACATAGTATCTCGGAACTATTATTCTTTTTTTTATATCAGGTATAACCTGTTTCAGGCTATCGCTTCTTTTCATGGCAAGATAATAGATCTTAAGCTGAAGTTCTTCTTCCAGATCTTTTTCTGAATATTTTTTTTTGGAAGATTTAAAATCAATCAATTCAACAATATTATCGCTTCTTAGATTTATAAGATCTATCTTGCCTTTAATTCTATCTTTAAAACCGATATTAAAGATAAACTCTTTTTCAGTCAGTATCCTATCCTTTAAATCCGGATAAGACGGATCTTCAATAATATAAGAAAAATTTTTATAAAAATTAATAAAATTTTTATTCATTTCATTCTTTATTTCATTAAAATAAAAATCATATTTGAAATTATCTTTATTGACGTTAAGCTCTTCTTCCATAATAAGTAATATTGACTTAATATCCGGTTTTTTGCTTTCATTAAAAAATCTGTTTATTATATTATGATATAAAGAGCCTATTATTAGGCTCATGTTCTCTTCCTCAGTTCTTAACCTTAAAAAATATTTCATTTTATATTTAAAAGGACAATCGTCATATGCATCTATTGCGCTGTAGGAAAAATAATTAGAATATTTATTTGCAATAAAAGGATTTAAGTCATTGTCTTTTTCTTCTATAATATCCCACCATCTGTCGGGGCTATAATTATTTTTTAAATATTGCATCAGATATTTATATCTTCTCTCGTTTATATTTCTCCCGACATTGATCCTGTATCTGGCAACAATTGCCTTCTTTTTGATAAAGGATTTTTCATAGGCTCCTAATGCAGCCTCCAAGGGAAGTTCATCCATAATTGGCCTGGGAATGATTTTTTTTATTTCTTCTTTGCCTGATATTATTTTCTGCAATTCCTCATAAAAAGGTGAAGGTTCTTTAACTGAAGTGCTTGTAATATATAAATATTTTCTACATCGTGAAATACCTGTATACAAGATCTTTCTCTCATTTTCCAGATGAATCTGCCTCATTGCTTCATCATTAAGAAATTTCCCCTCAATGAGATAAGTAAGGAAATCATTTTCATAAATCTGCGGTTTTGATATTGCAGAAGGAAAATATCCTTTATTAAGAAAAGGTATAAAAACTACATCAAATTCTACATTCTTGCAATCATAGAAACTGATTATTCTTACACCGTCACTACCATCATCTTCATTGAGAGCTTCTTCAGTTTCTTCAATAAACTGGTTACTGCTAAATCTTTCTATAAAATCTAGATAAAAAGCAATATCTTTTTCACTTTCCCTCTCGCTGCAGAAATTTCTTATGCTCGTTAGATAATTTGTAAAAACACTGAATAGATTTTTATCATTTTGTGGAAGCTTGGAATAATTTTTTATTTCCTTTAAAAAACCAAAGCTTTCATCATCAATCAGGCTGCGCACAAAAGTAAAAGCATCTGCTTTTATATTTTTCTTATGCTTATTGACTGATTTTATGAAATTTAAAATTTTTAAATAATTCTTCTCATCTGATTTCTTTATATCTTTTAGATTATTCCTGAGGAATTCATATATATCTGAATTTTTTTTACTTTCACTCCTAAGATATTTGAATTCTATTTCCTTAAATAAAATTGGATCGATATCCATAAAATCAGACAATAATATATTTCTCGCAATTAAATTTATTCTTTTATTAAGTTCATCCTTACTTATATCAGTTTCGTCTTCATTGTTATTTTCTTTCTTTATATCCAATGAGACTATAAGCCTGCAGATGTTTAATAAATAGCCTGAGTACCTGTTATTTATAACCAGCCTTGAACTTTTTCTTAAAAAAGGGATGTTGTTCTGATAAAAATAATTCTCTATCAGATCTGTTTCAAAATCGGTGCCCTTCATGATAATAGATATTTCACTTAAGGGCACATGGAGGGTTCTATTAAGAAAAATAATCTTGTTTTTAATAAAATTCAATTCCCCGTATTTGTTTTCAAAAGATTTTATGATTATTTCCCCATCAGTCACATCTCTTTTAAAAGTATCCCCGGAGTTATCCCCGGGACTTTTCTGAAAATCTTTATTTACTCTTAGGCTGTTTTTTGAAATAAAATTTTCAATTATCTTTAAAACCGGATATGAATTCCTAAAATTATTAATTAAATAAATTTTTCTTTTTTCAGGTATGCTGTCATGTACTTTAAAAAATATATTTATATTGGAACCTCTGAATTTATAGATTGATTGGTCGTCATCCCCGAAATAAACAATATTATTATCTGATATTTCTTTAAGCAAGCTGTACTGTGCATAATTTAATTCGTGAAGCTCATCTACCAGAATATATTTATATCTTTCCTTATAGCATTGCTTAAAATCCTTACTGGAATTGACTATTCTGAAAGCATCTGTCAATAATTTTCCATAATTAAATGCTTTTTTTTCATTAAGGGCTTTATTAAAATCTGAATATATCAGATTGATTTCATAAAACATTTTATTTGAATACAAATTGAATTTCTTAGAAAGCCCGGATGAATTTTTAAAATTTTCCTGGGCCCTAAGTATGTAATCAAAGATTTCCTGGATAATGTTTTCTCTAGTATTTTTATTTGAAAATAATTTTTTTATCCCAGGTATTCTCTTCTCATCAGCTTCCAAGATAATCTCTGTTAAAAGATTCCACTGCTCCGGAGCAGTCAATATTCTTATTTCATTAAGATTATTTATGAATACATCTTCAATAGTGCTTTCGCTTTCAGAAATTTTTTTATTTTTATCTTTATTCTCTTCAATCTTCTTTAGTCCCGTTTCTGAAAAATAATCTTTATAAATGTCCAGACAAAATGAATAAAAAGTTTTTACTTCTATTTCAGAAACAGTTTTATCTGCTTTTATGGCTATTTCATCTCTTAAATATTTTGAACTTCTTCTATTAAAAGTCAGGACTAAGATTTTCTTTGGATTAATACCCTGGTTTTCAGTAAGAAAGATAATAAATTCCTTTAAAAAGGCAGTTTTACCGGTTCCAGGACCTCCTAATATTAAATGATCTCCCCTACTTTGAAGTATGGTCTTAAAATTATTTAAATTATGGAGATTAACAATCATGATTCCTTTTTAAATTGGAGCGGACTACGGGAATCGAACCCGCCCTTTGAGCTTGGGAAGCTCATGTACTACCACTGTACTAAGTCCGCAATGAACAGGTATGTCTTTTATTTTTTATGAATAAAAAAAACTATGTTGATGGTTTATCAGCTTCAGGCTCATTATTCCCATCATCAGCTTGAAAAGACTGGATATCTTTATTTTCTTCCGAAACGATTAAATTTCTTTCATCCGGGATATTATTTTCTGTCCCTTCTTCTGTCTTGTTTCCTTCAGGCTCATTTGTTTTTTCAGAAACAGAAGGTTCTTCCGGAAGAACATATTTTTCAGTTCCGATTTTATTTTCTTTTGCCCGGTAATCGATATTAGTCAGGTTCATAATAGTAAGATTTGTTTTGACTACTTTCAAACCTAGTTTTTCTGCTGCAAAACCTGCTGCAGTTTTTATTATTTCCTGCATTTTCAAAGGCACATTGCAATCTTCGCATATCTTAGAGAAAATATTAATAATTATGCCACTTGACTTGGGAAGAACTCTTACATTAAGGTCTTTGGTTCCTGCTATTTTTAAAAGGTTCTCTTTTATCTGATTTGCAATAGAATCAAGGGTTATCAAAGCTGTTCCTTCCCTTACAGCAGCAACTACTGCCGTTTTTCTCTTCCTTCGGTAAAATTCAAGTACCAGCAAAAATATACAAAAAACTATAACAAACAAAAATATCAAAGCAATTATATATTGATTGCCAAAATTGATATTCGGATTAAATATCATTAATGCAATATCAGGCCAGCTGATCCATTTTACAAAAGCATTAAGTATGCCAAATGCAGAAATGCCTATAAAAAAGATAAGAAGGATTACGACAATTATTTTATTGAATATATTCATTTTTTTCTTTTGGAAATGATTAATATTAATTTTTTAGGTTATTATAATTAAAATTAAAAGTCAATAAAGCTGAAGACATAAAAAGATTTTTATATTTTTTTGGATTTATATCATTTTTTTTGTTTAAATAACTAAAATAAAATTATAATTTTTATATTTATCAAATAATGGGATATGACTTCTATTATGGACAAAACTATTTTAATTTTAAATCCTTCGGCTTCAAGAGGAACAGCAATATTTCAGAAAGAAAAAATTGAAGCTGCCTTGAAAGACCAATGCATAGAATCAGATGTTTATATTAGCAATAGTGCTGAAGACATTGAAAAAGCAACAGAAAATTTTATAAAAAAAGGCTATAAGAATTTTATAGGTGCAGGAGGAGACGGGACATTGCATTATATGGTGCAAAAATTAGCTAATACTGACTCCAATCTTGGAATAATACCTGTCGGTTCAGGCAATGATATGATTAAAACTTTCGATATTAGCCCTGACATATATGAAAGCATAAAAATTATTAAAAAAAATAATATAAGAAGAATCGACTTGGGGCTTTTTAACAAAAAAATATATTACTTAGGCATTGCAGGTTCAGGCTTTGATTCAGAAGTAACAAAATTTGCTAATGAGACCAGGCTCCCTATTAAGGGAGAAGCAAAATATAATTTTTCCGTATATAAAACATTAATGACTTTCAAGCCAAAAATCTTTGAAATTAAACATGATGAAAAGTCGGATAAAATAAATACAATGATGATGGTTGTTTCTAATCTTAAATACTATGGTGGCGGAATGAAAATCGCTCCTGAAGCTGATCCCTTTGATTCAAAATTCGATGTATGCGTTATAGGAGCAATGTCTATAATAAAATTTATAAAAAGTTTTCCCAGCGTATATGCAGGTACCCATTTGAGTATCCCTCATGTAAAATATTTCAAAGCTGAAAAAGTAGAAATAGATTGCGAAAAGAAATTTGACGTATATGGTGATGGTGAATATATGGGAAAATTACCTGCAGACTTCCAGGTAAGCCCTAAAAGTCTTAATATCTTTTTACCATAATAAAACAAACTAATATCATTTCTGAAATCTAACCCAGGAACCGTTTTTGATTATAAATACTGTTGATTGCGGTGATTTTAAATTCCCATTTGAGTCAAATTCAATTTTTCCTGTAATCCCCTCATAAGAGATATCTCTTAAAGAACTTATATAATCTTCGGGAAGAGTTGAATTTGCCATCTTCATTGCCTCTATAAGTAAATAAAAAGCATCATAGGCGTACGGTGCAAATTCACCGGGTTCTTCAATCTCAACATTCTTTACTTCAGGGATAAAATCTTTATATTTCCTCCAGAACTCTATAGCTCTTGGATTTTCAGAAAACATTGCAATAGACGGAGGTTGAGGCACGACTGCTATCAGGCCTTCAAGATATTTTTGATCAGTAAGCTGCAGTATCCCGGGATCCATTGAAAGTTTTTCAGTAAGAAAAGCTGAAGATACGCCGACATCCCTGGAGTTTTGAATTATCTTTGCAAGATTACTATAATCTCCACAGTAAAACACCATTTCCACATCATCTATAAGTATATTTTCAGCAAGCAATAAATAATCTTCTGTTTCTGGTTTTAAAGAATAAGTTTTAATGCTTTTAATTTGTTCTGAAGCAATATCGCTGCTTAAAATTTCTTTCATATATGAATTAAAGTTGATTGAATATTCTTTTCCATCATCTATCAGTACAATGTTAACAGGTTTGATTTCGGTTATTATAAAGTTGCTGACATTTTCTATTATCTGGTCATTATTTATTATTATTCTGAAAAAATTACTTCCTGCTTTATTAAGATCGGTCCCGGGAGCGGAAGTAGTAATCATAGGTATATTGTATTCAAGATAATTTGGGATAGCAGCTTTTGTTGTCGCATTGAAAGCTGAGCCTATAACACCCGCTGCGCCCTCCTGTATTAATTCCTGGGAGACAAGAAAAGATTTTTCCGCATTTCCTTCATCGTCTCTCGAAAGAATACTTATTTTATAGTCAAATCCCCCTATTCTAACCGGTGCAAGTTCTTTAGCTGCCAGATTCATGCTTATTATCTGATCCTGGCCATAATACTTGAAATCTCCAGTCAATACATTCTGGCTGCCTATTTTTATTATTCTTTCCCTCTGGGTACAGGATGATGCACTGGCTGACAATAATATAAAAGTCAGAAATAATATAGTTATAAAAATAAAATACGAGAATTTTCTATTCATTATCATTACTCCGAAATCTTAAGTAGCATTGATTGTATTTTAATAAAAAACCAAAACTCAGTCGAGTATATCAAAAAAAAAGTTTTTTATAATTAGATATCTTCAAAAAAAAATATCTTTTTGTAATTAATCCTATTAAAATAATAATAAAGATTATTTAAAATAAAATTTAAAACTCTTCAACTTTTTTTCAGTCTATTGTTTATATGATATATTTTTCAATAAATTATTAAAAACATCAGGGATTATTTTAATCATTTTGTTATCCAGGTATTTAAGATATGGTTTTTTTTAATAATTAATAATAAACTAAAAAATGTAATCTATTTTATAAAATAAATAAGGAGGCATCCATGTCAGTTGCAATAGTTACCGATAGTTCTTCAGATATACCAAAACAATTAGTGGAAAAATTTGATATTACAGTAGTGCCGCTATATGTTTTATTTGGGAATGATACTTATAAAGATGAATCCCGTATAATAAGCCATAAAAAATTTTATGATATGATAAGGGAAAGTACTGTCATGCCCACTACTTCCCAGCCTACTCCTGGAGATTTTCTGGAAAAATATAAAGAACTTCTTAAAAAACACGATAGTATTATCAATATATTGATTTCAAAAAAAATGTCAGGGACCATTGCATCAGCTGAACTTGCCAAGAAAGAATTACCGGATGCCGACATAACTATCATAGATTCCGAGATGGTCCATATGCCTGCAGGTTTCCTGACTTTGAAAGCTGCCGAACTTGCTTCAATGGGCAAATCAAAAGAAGAAGTCTTAAAAGTTATTGATGAATATAAGAAAAAGATAACTGTTCTTTTTATCCCAAGCACACTGGAATATTTGAAAAGAGGTGGAAGAATAGGAAGATCAAAAGCTCTTCTTGCATCATTGCTTGAAATAAAGCCTATTCTGACTCTTAATCTTGGCGAGGTATCCCCATTTAAAAATACAAGAAGATGGTCTCAGGCAAAAATTGAATTACTTGCTACTATGGAAAATATGCTTAAAGATCCAGAATCAGCACATATATTTGTCGGAGATTCCGATATGAAAGATGAAGGAGATGCTATGGCGGAAAAAATCAAGGAAAAATTTGGTACGAAGGAAATACTTCGAGGTGACATAGGCTGTATTGTAGGCTCCCATATCGGACCCGGTACATTAGATGTAACTTTTTATGAAGATTAGTAAAGATATTGAACTGAATAAAAAAAAATTAAGGAAAAAGATAATTGATTTAAGGGATTCTATACCGGAAAACCGAAGAAGCGTTTATAGTGAGATAATAGCATCAAAACTATTAAAAAACGTAAAATATAAAGAATCATCATGCATCTTGCTTTTTTACCCTTTCGGTAGCGAAGTCGATACTCGTATTATTATTAATGATTTGCTGTCCTGCAATAAAAAAATAATATTACCTAAAGTAACTGATAAGAATATCATTGAAACTTATTTTGTAAATAACCCATTAGAAGAGCTTGAACCTGGTTATTCGGGAATAATGGAACCTACGGCACAAAAGTGCAACAAGGCATCCATAAAAGAAGCTGATTTAGCTATTATCCCTGGTGTATGCTTTGATAGAAACTTCAATCGTTTAGGGTATGGTGGAGGATTTTACGATAAGATAATTCCTAAGCTGAACAAAAATGTTCTAAAAATTTCTTTATGTTTCGAGATACAGCTTATTGAAAATGTTCCTGTATGCGCTTATGATATGAAAATTGATATGATAATTACTGAAAAAAATATTTTTATAAATAAATGACTGGGGAATCAAAAATTTATCCTGACATTTCAAAAATATCGATACTAATCCCTTCTTATAATGAAGAGAAGCATATAAAATCTGTAATTGAAAAATGTTCTGTTTACAATCTTGACATTATAGTTGTTGATGACGGCTCCACTGATAATACACCCCTATTGCTCAGCCAGGCTGCATCAGAAAACGGAATTAATTTAATAGTACTGACCCATGAAAAAAACAAAGGAAAAGGAGAAGCTTTAAAAACAGGATTTATTTTTGCATGCAAAAATAATTATTACGGTGTTATTACAATAGATGCTGACGGACAGCATAGCATAGATGAAATAAAGGATTTCATATCGGAAGTTGAAAAAAAGAATCCTGATATTATAGTAGGAAGCAGATTTAAAGATACTAAGGGCATGCCATTTATCAGGCTTGCTGTCAATTTTCTTACTTCATGGATTATTTCTTTTATAGCTCTGAAAAAAATAGACGATGTTCAGTCAGGGTTCCGGTTTATAAAATACAATGTAATGAAAACTGTCAAGCTTGAGACCAGTAATTTTGATACTGAACCTGAAATGTTGATAAAAGCAAGCTGGCATGGGTTTAAAATAACAAATATACCTATTAAAACCATATATAATCTCGGGGAATTTAAAAGCCATATTAATCCAGGCAAAGACACCTTGAAATTTTTTAAGCTTATTTTCAAATCAATAGCTTGGAGATTCAGATTTAGAAAAGCAGTACGATAATATTATTTTTGAAAAAAATATTATTATTATAATTGTATTTGATTTTCTTCATTAAGCACTTCTATCATTTTATCGCATAAAGAGCTGTCAAATTGTCTTCCTTTATTTTTCTTTATTTCAAGCAAAGCTTCAGCAGGAGTAAGGGCTTTTCTGTAAGGCCTATCTGTCGTCATTGCATCATAAGAATCAGCTATGCTTATTATTTTCGCATAATAAGGTATCTGCTTACCGTCGATTCCAAAAGGATAGCCTAGTCCGTCTTCTCTTTCATGATGATAAAGAACGGCATTCGCATTATCCTTTAAAAAAGTAATCTCTTTTACAATTTCATATCCGACTATGGGATGTTTTTTAATCTCATTCCAATCTTCAGAAGTAAGTATGTCTGTTTTATTTAATACTGATAAGTCGACCTGTATTTTGCCAATATCATGAAGATTAGCAAGATTTTTCAGCATTTCAATATCATACTCATTCAATCTAACCTTTCGAGCTATTTTTTCAGAGTATTCAGCAACTCTTACCGAGTGTCCAGCAGTATAAATATCTTTTGCTTCGACTATCTTCACTATATGCATAATACTGTTTAACAGTGCTTTTCTCTCATTAGTCCTCAGCATATATGTATACTGGGCTATTATTAAAGGCATCATGGTAAGCATAAGAGTAAAAGGGCCGTATAAGTTATAAAGAAAAGAAATCGCAACTGACATTACAACAAGGAATATATGGAAAGGCAGCAGCCAGGCAAAATTAAATATCCACACATTTATTATTTTTATTTTTTTACTTAAAGATATTACTGAAGCTGTAAGAAATGTGTTTAAAATAAAGAATACCAGTGCAGCCATAAATATAATTCCGATATTCTTGGCAATGAAAGCATTGCTTGCATTTCTATCAAAGAGTATTTCAAAAATCCAGCTGGAGATGCTAATCGATATCAGATACTGACCGCAGTTAAAGATATGCTTGTAATAAGGTTCTTTTTTTAAAATATCCCTGATGCTGATTGACGAAATCAGCGTAACTATGATTGCAGTAGCGGGACCGAAAATAATAAGAGCAGCAAGAGAGATTCCGAAATTTACTGAAACAAAACCTGTTTTTGGGAGCGGAACTGAAAAGTTATCTGCCAGAAATATAAGTATTCCAAACAGAACCGCTCCCAGTATCGAAATATTATTGAATCGGTATATTAAATAAGATGCTAGCGATAAGCCAAAAAAGAATATAGTGAAAATATAAGTATTTAAAATGCTATTATTTTTATTGTTCACTTATACCCTTTTTTTAAATTAAAAAAATTATAGCAAATATACATACAAATATACAAACATTAATTAATTAATTTTTTTTACCATCTTACTGTTGAACCGAATCCAACCATTTTTAAAACCATCTTAAAGAATTTAGCCATTGTCTTTCCCTCCTTTCTATTGAAAATATCTGCAAACTCAGATGGCAGATTTTTACCATCTTACTGTTGAACCGAATCCAACCATTTTTAAAACCATCTTAAAGAATTTAGCCATTGTCTTTCCCTCCTTTCTATTGAAAATATCTGCAAACTCAGCTTTTCTGATACCATTGCTTAAAGTCATTTATATAGCCAAGTATTTCCTCGTTAAAGATAAGAAATATTATTAACAAAACAAGAATGGTTATCATCACTATCACTAATTTCTCCCACCACTTAAATTTTCTGTCTTCATTAAATTTTTGTATCATTTTGAATTCTTTCTTAAATCAGATTTTTAGTTCTTGACTCAATGAACTCCTTCAGATTTTCAGAGGTAATCCTCCACGAGCTTCTTCCCTCCCTGACCTTGAAACCTTTGAGTTTTCCATTTTTTAAAAGGCTCCACACATTATCAACAGATAATTGCAGTATCTTTGCTACCTGTTCAGCGGAATATAGAATCAATTCTGATTCTTTGGGAAGAGCTATCGTATTTTTGACGGTTTGGATATTGCCGCCTACAAAAAAATCCAGGAATTCTTCAAGATCGCTTTCTTTTATTCTTACAGCTTTATCTATCCTTATAGCTTTTAGCTTTTTTTGCATTATCAGATTTATTATTTCAGTCTCGCTGATGCCAACCATATTTGATAAATCTTTTATTGTATAAAGTTTCTCTTCAATGTTCATGCCATTAAATAATTATTAAAAAAACAGCTTAAATATTTTCTTATATCTATTACTTCTGTCTCCAGATTATTAATTTTTAATTTTGTATGCAATTTCAGGTCCAATTGAGGAATTTCAGAAATGACCTTGCTTCCTGAAATCTTTTCATATTCTTCTTTTTTAATTGTCACTGGAATAAATGTATTATTGAGTATGTTCAATATTTTTTTTTCATCTGCTATTAATTTATTGATTTCATATGTTTTTCTTGCGCAAAGCGGTGTAGGAAAAGATGTCACAATAAAAAAAGTAGTAAAATCTGTAATTCCTTCAAAAAAACTGTTAACGGAAAACAGATTCAAAGGATAATCAAATATAATGAGGTTATAATAACTTCTTAATTGATAAAGAAAACTGGCAAAAATATCCGAATCAAGCTTATTTATTGATTTGGAAGTCATAGGTGAAAGATAAATATCCAATCCCTTTCCAGATTTGAAAGAAACAGAATGCCTGAGTGCGTCCTTGCCTTCTTTATAATTTAAGAAATAATAATCAAGATTTGGCATATTCCCTATTCCCAGATAAGATGATAAATCTGAGAAAGCTTCAGAAAAACTAATGTCTATAAAAGCTGTTTTAAGATTATATTCTTCATTTGCAATTACAGCGCTGTTTAAAGCAGAGGTTGTATTTCCGGCACCTCCCTTTATTGATAAAAATGATATGACTTGCTGATTAATAACTTTTAGGTTTTCAGATATCTTATACTTTTTATTATCTGCATTTCCATTATCAATCGAATTAATTGTTTCAATTATTTTTCTAATCGATTCTATATTTGAGATATTTTCAATTTTTATCGTGTTCTTATGTTCTTTAAAGAAACATTTATCTGAAGATATAAAAATTCTGATATGTGGATTTTTTTTAAGAAAATATTCCAAATCATTAATTCTCTCATTGGAATCGAATATAATAAAATCCGGTATGTATTCTTCAAGATAATAAATTATATGTTCATTCTCTTTTAAAATTACTGTTTCTAGGTTATCTGACTTTAATAAACCGATATTATCGGTAATTCCTTTGTTATTTGTTATTAAAACTAATATTTTCAATTTATATAGTTTATTTTGTGTTAGTATTTTATTTTAGCCTATTTTATCTTTATAACATATTTTAGAATATATTTAAGCATTATTTACAGTTATTTTAATATTTTATAATATATTTGTAATTTATTTTTGTCAAATATACTTATTATAAACTAATATTATATTTAATCTGTGTTTAGAAGTTATTATTGGTTTTGATAAGTAATATCGGTTTTATGATAGATTTAATAATTATGTTATGATTATTTTGCGGTTATTACAAGTTATTAATATATATTTCCGCTTTTATGCAGATTCTTTACTTCCCTGATTCAAGTATTTTTAGGAAGGAGTTTTGGGTGAAACTGTTTATTTCGATAGTTTTTATATTAGAAAATTCCCCTGAGATTATTCTTATATTTTTCTTTGGTATTTGCAGTTTTAACGCTAAAAATTCAATAAGTTTCTTATTGGCTTTTCCTTTCTCTGGCTGAGAAGAAACTTTTATCTTTACCATTCCATCGAATATGCCAATTATTTCTGTCTTTGAAGCACCAGGCCTGACTAATAATTTAATATTTTCTTTCTTCATTGTCCCCAAAGAATTCATCTATTATATCGGGGTTTCCAATATCTGTTTTTCTTTTATCCCTATATATTTTATCCTCTTCAAATTCATCGAATATCTTCTTTTCACTTTTTGAATCTTGAAATTTATCGAAGTTTTCTTCAATATCATTTTTATCTTCATTTTCAGAATTCTCGCTTTCAATAAAATCCCTGATTTTTTTATCTTCCTCAAATTCAATTACTTTACCCTGCTCATCAGTTTGTGGTATATCATCTTCTTTTTTTATATAAGAATCATCATCTTTATCGATAATATCCTTATTTTCCACCTTTAATTCTTCAGTTTCTAAATCATCCTTTTCTGAAAGAGACTGAGAACCCTCATCAGTTTCTTGTATTGACGGCCTTTCCTTGAAATTTATTTCAATATCTTCAATCTTTGCAGAAAGTTCTTTTAAGGAAGATTTTATTTCTGTTAAAAAATCTTTATAAATACTTTGGGTCTGACCTAATTGCATATCGATTGTTTTTTTGCGCTCAATAAGATTATTTATTTCCATTTCTTCAGTCCCTTTTTTTTGCTCTATCATTTCCATTGCCTCTATTTCCGCTTTTTTCTTGATATCATCGGCAACCTTATGAGCAGATACAAGTACGTCTGAGACAAGTTTTGAAACATCTTCACCCTGAGCCGGATTCTCAAATCTTATTTTATCCAGGCTGTCCTGAAGCTCTTTATTTTTTTTCATAAGCCTATCAAACTCAACAGCAAGTATGTCTAGAAACTTGTCCACCTCTTCCATGCTGTAACCCTTAAAAACTGTATGGAATTCTTTTTTTTGTATATATTCCGAATTTATATTCATAATTCCTCCTAATAAGAATTAAAAATTTTTATTTATTGATTCTTCCATTTCGTATGCCCGCTTTAGTGTCACATCCATTGCATCAGCAATTATCTTCTGGAGATTATTTTTTTTAAAGCTTTCAATAGCCTTTTCCGTAGTTCCTCCCTTTGATGCGACCTTATTTATCATTTCATCAAAATCATCACCGATATTATAAATCATTTCACCACTGCCGATAATGCTTCCTGCAACTAATTCTTTTGCTATTTCCCTATCTATGCCTTTTTTTATTGCAAATTCCACCATATATTTACAGATAAGGTAAAAATAAGCAGGGCTGCTTCCGCTCAGTGCTATAACTAGATTTTGAAATTTTTCATCAATTATTACTGTCTTTCCTATGCACCCGAACATTTTTGTTACGAAATCTTTTTCAGGATTGCCAGTAGTTGAATTAAATGAAATGGCAGATACTCCTTTACTGATTAAGACCGGTGCATTCGGCATTATCCTTAATATCTTTGCTTCTTTTGAAATCAATTCTTCAAAATATTTTATAGGAATCCCTGCCAGTATGCTCAATAGTATGTTCTTATCAGTATCAAAATATTTGGAAAGTAGCTTAGAATTATCCTTAAGATTTTGAGGTTTGAACGCAAGAAGAACAAATTTTGACGATAAGAAAACTTCTTTGATATCGCTAAGAGATTCTATCTTAAAAGATAATGATGCTCTTTGCGCTTTTCTGGCATCTTTTTCATAAAAACAAATATCCTCATTCTTTAAAAAAAAAGAATTGATAACACCGCCTGCAATCGCAGATGCCATATTGCCCATCCCGATAATTCCAAGCTTAAATTTCTTCATAAAAACCCTTTTCTTTTAACATTTCTTTCTCCTCTGAAGT
>JAQVJB010000100.1 GCA_028695395.1 Actinomycetota bacterium
ATCTTAACCTGATCTACTCCAATTACTTTCTGGTCTACAGGTTCAACTGAAAGATGCCTGCTGCCTGGAACATTGCCTGATTCCCATCCGACAACAGCAATGCCTGCGTCCATAGCTTTTTTTGCCACTGAAGCAATCGATTGAGGGTCATTAGCTACATAAGTAATACCATCAACTTTCTGTGCAATAAGCTGCTCCATTATTTCTATCTGACCCTCTGGAGTCGGTTGTTCAGGGCCTCTGAATATTGATTCATCCCCTAATTCCGCTGCAGCTTCGTCCCAGCCTTTTTTAATAGCATCAAAAAAAGGATTGCCTATATTCTTTACTACCAAAGCAATTTTAAGGCCACCTTCCTGTGCTGCGCCAGCTTCATCTGTAGCAGCAGTTTCTGTTTTGCATCCTATCCCAAAAGATAGTGTTAAAACAATACATACAATAAGGAAAGCAAAAATCATTACTTTTCTCTTCATGTATCCTCCTCTCTTATGATAAATTATTTATTAATTGCATGAATAGCCGCCAAGAAATCTATTTCTATTGCCGAAGCGGCTTCAGTTTTGAGAAATTTTTTACAATATTATTGATAAGAATAGATAAAATCAGCAGAGCGCCTGAAATTATTAACATTATCTGCCCCGGAATATTATTAAGCCCAAGGCCATATCTTATCGTGCCTATCAGGAATATTGATATAATTACACCAGGCATAGTCCCTATTCCTCCGGATATCATAACTCCGCCCAGGATAACGATGGTTATTATTTCCAGTTCGAATCCTGTTGCTAGATTTGGCCTGGTATTTCCTATTCTGGCAGTCAAAAACATTGCAGCAAAACTAGATATAAAGCCTGAAAGGGTAAATAGAATCAATTTTATTTTTTTAACCGGTATTCCTGATGCAAAACAGGAATTTTCATTCCATCCTATCGCATATATCATTCTACCCATGAAAGTTTTGTGAAGAACCAGAGAAAATACTATGGCAAGTACGATAAAAACAACAAGAGGAAATGGTATCTTTGTGCTGCCGATATAACCCTGACCAAGATAAGTAAACTTTTCTGTAAAACCACTGACTGCTTTATCTCCAAGGATTACATAAGAAATCCCTCTGTAAAATGAAAAGGTTGCAAGAGTTATTATCATAGATGGCAGAGAAAGCCTGGTTATTATAAATCCGTTTAAAAAACCGCAAAAAGTTCCTGCAAGCATGCCCAGCAGTACAGATACCCATATATTTATTCCTGACTGAAAGCTTACAGCCATTACTACTGATGACAGGCTCATCGTTGATGCAACTGAAAGATCGATATTACCCGTAATGATTATAAGCGTCATAATAAGGGCAACCAGGCCCTTTTCCATAAAAATGAAAGTCATATCCAGTATGCTTTGAGCATTAAGATAATAAGGTGTAGTAAAGCTCATTAAGATATTGAAAATTATAAATATAAGAAACAACATTGTTTCCCATCTGGAAAACACTGATTTAAAACGATTGTTCTTTTTTACCATGTCCATCATTTTATATCTGCTTTCTTTCTTTCAATGCTTTATTTATATTCCTGGCAAGAACAGCGTCAATGATAACGGCTACCAGAATGATTCCTCCGTTGATTGCCAGTTTCCAGAATGGAGATACTCCGATAAGATTTAAAGAACTGTTAATCGCACCTATAAGAATTGCGCCAAAAAGTACTCCCCATATTGACCCGGAACCGCCGGCAACAGCTACTCCTCCCAGGATTACTGCAGTAATCGTTGTGAATTCAAATCCTGAAGCTGAATCTGTCTGTGCTGAAGTATACCTTGCAACCCATAAAACTCCTGCCATTCCAACAAGTATCCCTGTAATTACATAAGTAAGAAAAATTGTCTTTTTTACATTGATTCCTATGATTTTTGCGCTTTCAGGACTACTTCCGGTCGCATATATTTCCCTACCAGTTGTGGTGTGATTCAAGAAATAATAAAAAATCAGATAAACTATAATAGTAATAAGTATTAAATTCGGTATCTTTAAGAACGTTCCTCTTGCAAAATTCTTAAAAGCTTCCGGCAGCTTGTCTGCGCCGACCCATTGTCCGCCATTTATCTGGTAATTGATTATAAAAGTAAGCCCCCTGAAGATATTCATAGTACCGAGAGTAGCAATAATGGGAGGAATATTCCCTTTAACAATTAATACGCCATTAAGAGCTCCCATAGCTGCTCCGATAATCATTCCTATAAGTATTGCCAGCAAGGGATTGAAATTCGCAGTATCTTTTATTATCAAAGCCACTATCATCCCAGATAAGCCGATACCTGCACCGACAGAGATATCAATACCTCTTGTAAGTATCACCATCATCTGCCCTACAGCAACTATTGCAAGAATTGCAGTATCAAGCGCAATATCATATAAATTATCAAGACTGATAAAAACAGGATTTATCAAAGATATTACCAGAGAAAAAACAATTAAAAATCCAAGTATGCTTATTTCTCTTATGCTCGCAAATTTTACAACTAAACTGCCGGATGTGTTTGAATTTCTTTTATCAACCATTTGTATTTCCATTTGTTTTATTAATATTAGATAGTGCTGCTTCCAATATTTTTTCCTGATTGGCCTCTGCTCTTGAAAAGAAACCGGTAACAAGGCCTTCGTGCATTATTAAGATATTGTCACTCATTCCGATTATTTCAGGCAGGTCGGAAGAAATCATTAAAACACAGTTTCCTTTAACAGCAAGTTCACTTATAAATCTATGTACTGAAGCTTTGGCTCCAACATCAATACCTTTTGTAGGCTCATCAAAAATAAATATCTTTGTTTTGGTTGCAAGCCATTTAGCAAGCGACACCTTTTGTTTATTGCCCCCACTTAAATTCATGACCTTCTGGTCAATGCCTGATGCTTTTATTTCAAGAATATCAACAAATTTATTTGTTAATTCCTTTTCAGCTTCTGAATCCAGCCATGTAAATTTACTTATTTTTCTTAAAATAGGCAGGGAAATATTGGAAACAAGATTCATGCCGAGTATTATGCCTTCTTCGTCCCTGTTTTCAGGTATATAAGCTATGCCATTTTCAATAGCCTGGGAAGGAGTAAGCCTATTTAATTTTTGTCCTTCTAAAAACACCTCTCCGCTATCATAAGGGTCCATTCCGAAAATAGCTTTCGCTAATTCTGTCCTACCTGAGCCTATCAAGCCATATAAACCAAGTATTTCGCCTTCATGAAGAGAAAAATTTACATCTTTGAAAGCACCTTTTTTTGAAAGGTTTTTAACACTTAAAATCTCCTCTTTTATTTCAGCCTCAATTTTAGGGTATAAATTATCAACTTTACGTCCGACCATCATTTGGATTAGATCATCCTTTGTTACTTCTTCTATGTCTTTAGTACCTATGCATTTCCCATCTCTCAGCACTGTAAGTCTGTCAGTAACTCTGAATATATCTTCAATCCTGTGCGATATGAATATTACTGATACTCCTGAATTTTTTAACTGGGCTATTATTTCGAACAATTTTTCTGATTCGGAAATACTAAGGGCAGATGTGGGTTCATCCATTATAATTATTTTGGATTTAATGGAAAGTGCTTTGGCAATTTCAACCATCTGCCTTTCAGCAAGACTTAGAGTCCTTATTTTCTGTTTTGGATTCAGATCAATATTGAGTTCTTTCATCAGATTATCTGTTTTTTTATAAAGACTGCGCCAGGATATCTTCCTAGTGTATTTGTTATAGGCCTGATGTCCCATAAATATATTTTCTGCAATATTAAGATCTGGAAATATCGCAGGCTCCTGGTAAATGGCAGCAATACCTTTATTTATTGATTCAATGGGACTAGACCATACGGTATCTTTATCTTCATAAATTATTTTTCCGCTTGTTAAGGAATAAACTCCCGTAATGATTTTAATCAAAGTTGATTTACCGGCACCGTTTTCACCGATAATTGAATGGACTTCCCCGTATTTCAATGAAAAATCTACATCATCCAGAGCAGGGCCTCCGGAAAAAATCTTTGTTATGTTTTTTAATTCTAAAATATATTCAGACATATCTATCCTGTTGAAAATAATAATCTTTATTTTTTACATTTAAATGCTGATTTACGAACTATAAGTTTTGAATCCAGATTGACAATATTATTTTTAATATCATGCCTGTTTTTGATGATATTAATTATCATTTCCATTGCGCACTCGCCCATTTTTTCTTTTGGCTGTTCAATTGTCGTAAGAGGAGGGTCCAGAAATGCACTTAACAGTAAATTATCAAAACCTACCAGGGATATATCCTCTGGTATGCTGCATCCTTTTTCTTTTAAAAAATTATAAACACCAGCGGCAACATTATCCGTGACAGTCATTATTGCCGTCGGTAATTTTTTTTCAACGTAAAATTTTTTACAGCACTCATATGTAATCCCCATTTCATCCATAGAATATTGTTTAATTTTTAATACTTTTTCAGGTGAAAATTCCAAACCATTCTGGACCAATCCCTGCTTATAGCCTTCAAATCTATCTTTAACAGTACTCCTGTTTTCGAACTCAAAAGTAACGTATCCGATATCCTTATGGCCTAAAGATACCAGATAATCAACGCCTGATTTTGCTGCTTCAAAATTATCGATAAGTACTGAAGGTATATCCTCGCTTATTTTTCTTGCAACAAGGACGATGGGAAAATTTTCTTTATGCAATTCTTTTATGCAGTCCCTATTATCAAGCCCGCTTACAAATATTGCTCCATCGACATATTGGCTTTTTAAACTTTCTATTAGCCTGCTTTCTTCTTCACTGTTATAAAAAGTATTGACGATGATAATATGAAAATCATTTTTATTGGCTATTTTATTTACTCCTAAAAGAATTTGTGAAAAAAACTGGCTGGCAATGTTCGGAATAAAAACAGCTATCGTATTTAGGGACTTCCTTCTTAAACCTTTTGCCAATGCACTTGGCTTATAGCCAATTTCAGAAGCAATTGCAAAGATTTTTTCTTTTGTCTCCTTTTTAACATACCTGGAGTCATTTAATGCGTGGGAAACTGTTGAAATTGATACGCCGCAAACTTTTGCTACATCTTTTATATTGTATCTAGCCATTTTCTGATTTAGATAATTTATAAAATTTAATTATACGAAACGTTTTCTAGGAATCGATTTCTATAATAATTCACATTATTTTTTTTGTCAATATGGTTTTTTATTTTTATATTATTCAGAGAAAATAAGCTATCTCTTTCCTTTTAAATAAACATCACTATAACTAAAAAGATATCTGGCTGCGGCAAATGACAAGCTTAAAAATAACTAGACAGCATAA
>JAQVJB010000101.1 GCA_028695395.1 Actinomycetota bacterium
CTTTCTATGAGACATATAACTTCTCTGTTGATAAAAAGCTTGATATGCGAAAAGCTGCCATGGCTCTTGCTGTAAACAAGGTGGCAAGTGCCATGAAGCTTAGAGGCGTGTATCCGTAAGAAAAAATTTAATTTAAATAAAGATAAAAATGGTCTGACTGATATTGAACTAATAATATTTATAATATATTGATTTATATAGCACATTAATATATTAAGAAATAATGCTGACATGCAAATATCTGTGGAATTGACATGTTTTGTAAGATGTAATTTTAAGAAAAATGAAAATAAAGTAAAAAAAGGAGACATTAATGGTCCTGGATAAACTACTAAGTCCCATAAGGATAGGAAAAATTGAGATACCGAACAGAGTCGCTCTTGCCCCAATGGGGGTAAGCGTACATGCCCCTGATGACAGCTGGCCTAAAAGGACTATCAGGTATTTTGAAGAAAGAGCAATTGGTGGTACAGGTCTTATCATTACTTCATTTACCAGGGTGCATAACAAAATTGCTACAGGACCTGCTCCTCTTATAGGTATTTATGAGGATAGGTTAATTGGCAGCCATGCACAACTTGTTGAAAGAATTCATAAACATGCCTCAAAAATATTCATACAATTATCTCTTTTTGGAGCAAAATTCGGGGGCCTGCAGGGTCCTTCATCAATATATAGTCTTAATTATAATAAAAAACCGGTAGAGCTTACTACTGATGAAGTTGAAACTATAATTGAATATTTCATTAATGGAGCAATAAGAGCAAGGCAGGCAGGATATGACGGAGTGGAAATTCACGGAGGGTATGATTATCTTATAGGAGCAATGGTTTCACCTGCCCTAAATAAAAGAACAGACAAATATGGTGGTTCTTTTGAAAACCGTTTGAGATTTCCTCTTGAAATATATAAAGGGATAAGGAAAAACTGCCCTGATATGGCAGTCGGATATAAATTCAGTGCATACGAATGGCTGCCTGGCGGTATTGATATAGAACTTGGTAAAAAAATCGGAAGATATATGGCTGATGCAGGTGTTGATTTTCTAGATGTAGCGAGCGCTTCTTCAACGACCATTCTTGTAAATAGTGAATATCCTGCTGTTCCGCCACTATATGTTCCCAGAAATACTTTGATGCCTCTTTCAAAAGCTATAAAAGAAGTTTGTCCCGAAATTCCGGTACTGGCAAACGGAGCGATTACAGTTCCCAAAGAAGCTGATGATGCTATTGCTGCCGGAATGTGTGATATGGTTGCTATGGGAAGAGGGCTTATAGCCGATCCTCACTGGGTTAATAATGCCAGTGCAGGACGTCCTGTAGTACAGTGTATAAGATGCAATGTATGCCACCACCAGTTATGGCGGTTCGGACCCCTGTGGTGCAGCATGAATCCCTATGTCTTAAAAGAAGCTTCACAGGATCTTTCAATTCCGTCCCGAAAGAAAAAAGTAATGGTTGTAGGGGCTGGACCGGCAGGTATGAGATGCGCTATAACAGCATCAAAAAGAGGACATGATGTAACAATTTATGAAAGAAAACCGTTTATCGGCGGCATGATGTATCCGGGAAGCCGTCCAAAATTCAAGGAAGACGTTGCTCTTGCTCTTGACTGGTTTAAATATGAGCTTGATGCAAATAATGTAAAACTGGAATTAAACACAAATGTCACACCTGAATTAGTGGAAAAAATTACTCCTGATACGCTGGTTATTGCAACTGGTGCAAACCCAATTATGCCTGATGTTCCGGGCATAGAGATGAAACATGTGGATAGTGCCGTAAATATACTAAGCGATATTTCTAAATATAAGGGAGAAAAAGCTGTAGTCATCGGCGGAGGAGATGTCGGTTGTGAGACTGCCTGCTTTCTGGCTGACAATGGTTTTAAAGTGACTATTGTTGAAATGCTGCCTAAAATTCTTGAGGAAAATGAAATAACAGAAGTTAAATTAAGACTCATAAATCTTATTAAAGAAAGAAATATTGAAGTTATTACAGAAAGCCATCTTAATTCTGTTTATGAAGGTGGAGTAGAACTGATGGTCCCCTATGATACCCAGATGGGAGTAAAAGACGGTGGAAGAGAAATGGGGATCGATGCCGATATTATAGCAATTGCCATTAATGCAAAACCTGATGAAGAATTTATTTCTGCTCTTTCCATGAAGGCAGAAGAATTTTACATTATAGGTGATTGCAGCCAGCCGGGAAGGATAAGGGAAGCAGTTGAAGCAGGGGAAAATACTGCAAGAGTGATTTAAAAGATTTATCCTACTTAATGGTTTAATATTAGAAATTAAAAATAGTAATAGAAAATTCCAAATCAATAACCTCTGATTTGATAGGTGTGATTTGCTTATTCACCAAAATAATATAGAATTTGGGGTATGTATTCACCAAATTTACTATAAATCAAGTGAATGAAAGGATTTGATAGTGAAAAGTTATCGGAAAGAACTGTGGTTTGAAATAAAGAAAAGACGGCAGTTTGTAAATATAACCCGTGAGGTAGAGGAATGCCTGCTTGAGAGCGGTATTAAAGAAGGTTTTGTTCTTTGTAATGCAATGCATATTACTGCTAGTGTTTTCATAAATGATGACGAAAGCGGCCTGCATGCAGATTTTGAAAAATGGCTGGAGAAACTTGCTCCTGAAAAGCCTTATAACCAGTACCTGCATAATGGTTATGAAGATAATGCTGATGCTCATCTTAAGAGGCAGATAATGGGTCGCGAAGTAGTTGTTGCTGTAACTAAAGGCCGTCTTGACCTTGGTCCCTGGGAACAGATATTTTATGGCGAATTTGACGGAATGAGGCGTAAAAGAGTACTTGTGAAAATAATAGGGGATTAATTACTTTGCCAGAATTAATTATTTTGCAATTTTTCATAAAAACCGGAAAATTTCCTTTAAAGCTGGAAATTTCTCTTAAAGCTTGAAATAAAAAAACATTTGACTTAAATTCAGACATCAAGACCGTAAACACGCCAGGTCATGGACTTTTTCCCTATTTTAAATAATGGATTTAAAATATCGAAGTTGATATCAGCAAGCTGCGAGCCTGAGCCATGTCTTATTCCCATAGATTTTGCTGCCTGTGCTGTTTTGTAATAAAGCTGGCTGTCTATACCGTTTTTCCTGAATTTTTCATCTACACCGAGTATCAGAATTCTCATGCTTCCAAACTGTTTTTTCTTAAGCCTTATTTTAATCAGATTAAATATTTCAATATCTCTTTTCATATCCCTGAAGCTTAAAAAGTTTCCCGATGGCAGATAGCTGCTGTTAAATTTCTTACCCATGTCGTATTCTTCAATTATCTCATTTATATTCGGAAGGCTTACGGATACCCCTATAGGAACTCCGTTTTTTTCTACAATAAATATCAGTTCCTCAATTGCAATAGTTCTTATCCCCTGGCACAGGACATCGAATTCATCATCAGTCATAGCTGTAAACTGGGGATGGTTTCCCGCTCCCCATATAGGATTGTAGAGGTTCTTTATGGTACTTATTTCTTCTTCAAGTCTGCTAAAATCAATATTCCTGAATTTGAAATCATCAATCCTGGCACCTTTGCCCTGCCTGTTGAACCTTTCGGTTATTCTGCCCATCATGTTTTCTATTCTGTTTAAGTAGCCATTCGAAAGAGAATCATCAGTATTCATGCTGAACCAGTCATTTTCCTTTTTAAACCCGAACTTTTCGAAATAATCCGCATAATACGGGGCATTATAAGGTTCCATAAAATATGGTTTTCTATCAAAACCGTTTACAAGAAGTCCGACCTCGCCATTTGCGTTAAATTTTGCCGGACCGGTTACATGCACTACCCCTAGTTCTTTTAAGTAATCTACTGCAGTCTGCAGTATCTGTTTTGCGACGGCTTCATCTTCAATACATTCAAAATGTCCTATCCATCCGGTTTTAACCTTGTGTGTTTTGCTGTAATTATAATCAATGAAAGCCATTACTCTTCCGACAGGCTTTTTGTCTATGTAAAATCCGAAGAATTTTATTCTTGTATGATTAAAAAAAGGATTTCTCGGAACAAGAAAAGAAAGCCCTGTCTTATTCGGATTAAGGTCTGATATCTCCTGGAGAAAGATAGGGAATACTTTTTTTGATTCAGAGCTGAAATACCATTTTATAAAATAAGGGATTGAAACGAATTTTTTAAGGCTGTTTAAAGTAACAGAATTAGAAGTATCGGGAATATATTCACCCAGATCTTTAATATTAATTTTTTGCATAAAAACTTTCCTGCCTGTTTATCTATAAAATCCGAAAGTTCTTGTCGGGAAGAAATAAATAAAAAGCAATTAAAATAAGATAGTAACAATAAACTCAAATAATACAGATAAATAGTAATGTTTTCAAGAAATAGTTGGTTTTTGCTGGAATCAGCACAAAATTATAGTTAAAATATAATGGATTTAAAATACGCATACTTAGAGAGCCATATATTAAAGGGACAAATAATAAGAGCATAAATGCTGATGATAAAGATGCAAATGCTGAAGATAAAAATAAAAAATCCATTAAGATATAAAGATTAATTCAAAAATATATTATTAATAACAATAAATAAAAATACAGACCGCAAAAAAATTGAAGACAGAAAATAACTTGGATAGTTCTATAAAATCAGAGGTAGAAAGCATAATAAAGCATCTCGAGCTGGTCCCTCTTAATGATGAAGGGGGGCTTTATTATGAGGCATACCGCTCAGAAGAATTCATTGATAAAAACAGCCTTCCCCAGAGATATGATTCAAAAAGATGTTTTTATACATCAATATATTATCTGATTACAGATAAAAATTATTCACATCTTCACAAAGTCAAATCTGATGAAATATTCCATTTCTATCTTGGAGACCCTGTTGAAATGATAAATCTCTTTCCTGACGGAAGCTTTAAAAAGATAATACTTGGTCAGAATATCCTGACAGGCGAAAAACTACAGTATTTAGTTACTATGGATGTGTGGCAGGGGGCGAGGCTGGAAAAAGGAGGCAGTTTTGCTCTTCTCGGAACAACTGTATCACCAGGCTTCGATTTTAAAGATTATATATCTGCTGCAGAATATAAAGATGAAATAATGCAAAAATATGATAATATTAAATCTCAGTTCATAGATTATTTCTGATTATTGATTTTGGCAGCTCTTCAGGAGATTATATAAGTAAAAATTAATTTTACATATATGAATTAAATAAA
>JAQVJB010000020.1 GCA_028695395.1 Actinomycetota bacterium
GTTTAATAATGACTTATAAGCAAAATGGGGGTTCACCTATAACAGGGAGGACCTGCAATAGGAGGACTCCTATTTTACAAATATTAAAACAAAATTATATAAAAAAAATACTGATTTACAAATTTTTTTAATAAATACCATATGAATCTATTAAAAAGACACAGGAATACAGTTTAACTGACTCCTGTGTCTTATATATCATATTTAATTATTGATTTTGATCTTAAGTTTATATTATCAGTTTGCTTATTGCTCAATTACCTGCATGCCGAGAGAGGTCTCATCATCTGATTCACCAATCGTAACAGATACTTCATAGGCACTGCTTTTTAAATAAAGAAATGCAAGGTCTCCGTCATCAGATTTTGTGTATTGGTCAGTAACAATATCCCAGCCTGAAAATTTGCTTTTATACCAGTTATAAGCTTCTTCAGCAGAACCTTTTGTAATTATTCCCCATACAGCATATTCATTTTTATCGGTTTCACCATTTTTTGTTTTTGTGGACATAGAAAAATTTGTATCGGGATAAACAGGAACATCGCTTGGCCAGCCTTCAGGCAGATTCACATTTTCACCTATTTGAGTTTCCCCGCCTTTTTCATCTTTAACAACTGCTCCGCCTTCCTGAAGGTCAAGATCCACATTGCCGTCAGAAGCTTTCTCCAGAGCTTTTTCAATAGCATTTTCAGTGATTTTTGAACCTACTCTTGCGCAGCTTGCAGCAGGAATTATCAATGATAATGTCAAAATAAGACTTATTGCAATTAACAGTTTTCTCATACTAATACCTTTCTATATTTTAATTCTAAAGTCTTAGCAGTTAATAATATTATAATCGAAAATTAATTAAAACATATAAATAACTTAATAAAAAGCTTATTTCCCGTTTATATCTATTTTATAAAAACTCATAAATGCTTCACCGGGGATATCTACCTTGCCGATTTTTTTCATTTTCTTTTTACCTTTTTTCTGCTTATCCAGCAGTTTGTTCTTTCTTGTGACATCTCCTCCGTATAATTTGGCAGTGACATCTTTTCTTAAAGCAGAAACAGTTTCTCGTGCAATTATTCTTTTATTTATTGCTGCCTGTATTGCTATCTCAAACATCTGCCTTGGTATTTCCTGTTTTAATTTTTTAACAAATTCCCTTCCGACATAATAAGCTTTTTCTTTATGTACTATAACTGAAAGTTCTTCAACCTTATTGCCTCCTACCAGAACATCCAGCTTGACAAGGTCAGACTGCCGGTAATCTTTAAATTCATAATCCAGTGATGCAAATCCTGAAGTTGCTGACTTTAAAAGATTGAAGAAGTCAACTATTATTTCAGAAAGAGGGAATTCATAATGAAGCTCAACTCTTCCGATTGATATAAATTTCATATCCTTATATATCCCTCTTTTTTGATTGGAAAGTTTCATTATCTCCCCTATGTATTCCTTGGGTGTCAGTATTGTGGCAGTTACAAAAGGTTCTTCAACTTTTTGTATTTTTTCTTCATCAGGATAATCAGCAGGACTTTTAACTACAATCATTTCTCCATTTGTTTTTGTTACCTGATAAACGACATTAGGAGTAGTAGTTAATAAATGTAGATTATATTCTCTTTCAAGCCTTTCCTTAACTATTTCAAGATGAAGCAGGCCTAAAAATCCCACCCTGTATCCTGAACCGAGAGCGATTGATACTTCCGGTATAAAAATAAGGGAAGAATCATTTAATTCAAGTTTTTTTAACGCATCTCTTAAGCTTTCATAATCATCACCGTCAATAGGATAAAGACCGCAATAAACCATCGGCTTCGGTTTTTTATAACCTGCAAGAGCTGACTTTGTCGGATTATCAAAAGAAGTTATCGTATCTCCGACTACTATTTTATCGACTTCTTTAATGCCGGTCACTATATAGCCGACCTCACCGGCTGAAAGGCTTTCAACGGGAAGCATCTTGGGTCCCATTATCCCAACTTCTTCAACTTCAGTATAATATCCTTCAGCCATAAACTTTATCTTCATATTTTTTGTAATTCGCCCGTTTATCAACCTAATAAGAGACACAACTCCTCTGTAAGGATCATAATTAGAATCAAATATAAGTGCCTTGAGAGGCTCATTTTCATTGCCTTCAGGACTTGGGATATTTATGATTATGTTTTCAAGAATCTCTTCTACGCCTTCGCCTGTTTTTGCAGAGACCCTCATTATTTTTTCCTTGCCTATTCCAAGTATTTTATGTATTTCATCAGCAACCTCTTCGGGTCTGGAACTTTGGAGATCGATTTTATTTATTGCAGGTATCAATTCAAGTTCATTTTCCATTGCAAGATATACATTTGCCAGTGTCTGAGCCTGAATTCCCTGGGTTGCATCCACAACAAGAATGGCCCCCTCGCAAGCTGCAAGACTTCTTGAAACTTCATAGGTAAAATCCACATGACCGGGAGTATCTATAAGATTGAACCTGTATTCCTTTCCATCACTCTTGGATTTATATGCAACAGTAACATAATGAGCTTTTATGGTAATTCCTCTTTCTCTTTCAAGGTCCATATTGTCTAGATACTGCTCAAGCATATCCCTGGGGCTGACAGTTTTAGTGTATTCAAGTATCCTGTCAGCAAGAGTGGATTTCCCATGATCTATATGAGCTATGATTGAGAAATTTCTTATATATTTTTTTTCTACCATAATTTAAATTACCTAAATACCTTATCTTGTAAATCTCTGCCTGATAGTTCTTGCAAGAAAATTTGTTTCTTCCATTTTAAACAGATAAGTGAGAGAAACATATAAAACCGCCGCAAGAATAATAATTATAAACAACAATACAACAATCATAAAGTTACTTTTGTCAAAAAACTTATAAAGAAACTTCCATGAGAAATAGACAAAAGCAGACATTATAAGGGTGGAAGCGCTTATCTTCAGAAATGAAAAAGCTATTCTTCTGCCGCCGAGATAACCAATTTTTTTTCTCAGAATAATGATAAGCAAAAAGATATTAATACCTGCAACCAGGGATGTTGACAGCGCTATCCCCGATATGCCCATGAACCTCATTAATAGCCAGTCAAGAAAAAGATTTACGATTATTGAAGCTAGGGCAATAATCAAAGGAGTCTTGACATCTTTTAATGAATAGAAAATCCTGTTTAAAGCCATGAGGAGCCCAAAGAAGACAAGTCCGGCACAATGAAATATCAGTATGGCGGCTACTTTTTCAGTATCCATTGCTGTAAACTGATTTCTTTCAAATAAGACCTTTATTATGGGATTGGCAAGTAATATCATGCCTGCACTTGCAGGAATCATTATATAACCTATCTCCCTTACTCCAATGGAAAAGCTTTCTTTTAACCCGTTTATATTATTTTCTGCTGCCTGTTTTGAGATAAGAGGATAAAGAACCGTTATAACAGCGACTGAAAACACGCCAAGAGGAAGATTTGCAACTCTCCAGGAAAATGTAAGGGCAGTCGTGTTCCCGGCACCGAGATTTAAGGCGAAAAAATTATCAATACTATTGTTTATCTGTACTGCTCCAAGACTAAGCATTATCGGGATCATCATTGAAAACATTTCCCTGACTGCGCTATTTTTCATGTTTATCCTGAACCTATACTTAAGATCAGTCCCCTTAAGGCCAGGCAATTGTATCAGTACTTCAAGAACTGAGCCGATTATTATACCTATTGCCATACTGATAATCCCCATTTTCCCTGCTAGAGCGACAACAAAAATTATAGATACGATATTCATCACCATAGGCGCTACTGCAGGAATAACAAACTTATTGTGACTGTTTAAAATGCTTGTCAGTAATCCGGCTATACTCATTATCACAAGAGAAAATATCATAATCCTGTTCATCTGGGAAAAATTAGCAATATCCATATTATTTCCAGATATCCTTGAAAGAAAAGACCCGATAGGATTTGAAAAAATGAAAATAATAGCAGATATTACTGTAAATACCACTATAAAAATATTTGTTACCGAAGCCACAAAATCATTTAGCTGGTTCCTGTCATTTTTTTTAAGATACAAAGCATATATCGGAATAAAAGCAGCGATAATAATCGATTCCGCAAAAAGTACCCTGAATAAGTTAGGAATGAAATAAGCCCATGTAAAAGCATCTGTATCATAAGTGATTCCGAAATAACTTGCAGTTATCTGATCGCGCACCAGTCCGCTTACCTTTGAAAGCAGCGTAGCAATCATTACAAGAAATGTAGCACTGAAAATTCTTTTTCTTAAATCTGGTATTTCTCTGATTTCCATCATTTTCTAATTTTAAAAGAAATATAAAAATTACGCCGGATTAGCACATTTTTGTCTTTAACTTGTGTTTTTAAGTTATTATATTGCAAATCATGTATTATATCATTTTAATATGTGTATTTTAATTAAATAAATATTTTTATTTTGTAAAAAAAATGTTAAAATGACCACTTGTTTAAAAACCATGATATGGAGAATAAATAATGCCAAATATTAAGTCGCAGGAAAAAAGAGACAGGCAAAATATAAAAAGAGAATTAAAAAATAAATCACTCAGATCAAAGATAAAAACAAACAGAAAGAAACTTGCAACGGACTTCGAACAGGGAGATGCTCAGGTTTTACAGGAAGATTTAAGGATTTATTTTAAAAAGCTGGACAAGGCTGTTAAAAAAGGTGCGGTCCACAAAAATTTTGCTGCAAATAAAAAAGCTAAAGCAGCAAAGCTTGTTAATTCTGCCGCTAAAGAAGAAAAATAAAATAATTAATTATTTTTTTCTGAAATTAGCTGCATGCTTAAGATAAGACTATTTAATAATGCTTTTGCAGAGAAGCTGCTTTTTGACTTTATCCTGATATCAAATTCATTTAAGCAATCAAGTACTTTTATGATTTCATCATAAGAGTACTTTTTTTCAAACCCCTGATATTTCCTGATTAATATATTAAAGAAATAAGGTTTTGCATTTATGTTTTTCTGTAAAAAGCTTATAGCACTGTCAATCCCATTCTTTTCTGATTTCAGATAAAGTATTACTTTAAACATCCTGAACATATTACTGATTATAGTAATCAATAAAGAATTATCTATTGCGGTATTACCCTGGATAAGATCCGGTATTATGCTTACTGCTCCCGAAAAATTCTTTTTGCCTATATTATCTATCAGCTCAAAAATAGTGCTTTCAGCACTTCTTGTGACAAGGGCTTTAATTTTATCCTCATCTACTGTCCTATTCTTGTCAAAGTAGACATTTGATAAAATTTTTTCATATTCGCTCTCAAATAAAATCGGGTCATCCCCTACATTTTCTAAGAATATATTGGATGCATTTGGTGTAAACTTTATTGCATTTAAATCATTTTTTTCCCTAAGCCTTTTTTTCAGATCTTCGCTGATTGCATTATCTATTTTTACTATTTCACCATATGTACTTATATCACGGATAAGTGATGTTACTTTTCTTGAATCAGTACAGCTTAAAAAAATAATAGAATTATTTTTAAAACTTGGATTATTTTTTATATAGTCTGATATAAAAGACAAAACATCCTTGGGAACTTTATCGATGTTCTTTATCACTAGTATCTTTCTAAGCGAAAAGAATGAAGGGGTGCTTAAAAAATTAAAAAGGTCATTTATTATTATATCATCATTTTCATTAACTGATTTTAAATCGCTGCCTGTATCTATCTTATTTTTAAAATAGTTTTTTATTTCTTTAATCTTCTCATCTATTATCTTTTCGCTTCTGCTCTCAATGAGATAAACAGGCTTTAAATCCTCGATTTTTTTATTATTTAAAAATTTTTCCATTTACTTTTTACTTGTTTTCATAATCGCTTGATAAATTATACTACATTTTTTACTTTCATTTTGTATCTAAAAGACAAAAAATAATTAATCATCAATATTATAAAAGCAATCAATAAATAATACAGGAAAACATTAAGCCCTTTATTGAAAAACTTTGTCTCCATATAGCCGAATGAAGAGCCTGAAAAAAAGTAAGATAAATCAATGAGCATTTTTATAAGGTATGAAGCCGACTTCAGGAAAATATTTCCCGGAAAGGGCAGAAATAAGGCAGAAACAGCGCCGGCAAAGAGGAGAATCAGCGCTAAGTAAAAAATAGGAGAACAGATCATATTTGTTAAAAAAGATAAAGCATAGTATCCGCCAAAATAATAAAAGGATAAAGGAAGTATGAAAATATTTACTGCAGCATTGATTATTAGTATTTTTGTAAAATAATTGCCTACGATATTTTTACCTCCGGGAAGCAAAAAAAATAATTTTCTTATCACAGGACTTATAATAATAATCCCGGCAGTTGCACAGAATGAAAGAATAAATCCCGCACTCGATAAAAAATCAGGAAAAATCAGAAGCATGACAATAAGTGCCATAAAGAAAATATTTATAGGAAGATTGAAACTCCTGGAACTTCTGGAAAGAGAATAAACGATAAAAAAAATCGAGGCTCTCATCATAGCAGCTTTTAAGCCGACCAGCATATTAAAAAATAAAAGCAGCAAAAAACAAAAAATTTCTACTGCATTTTTCGATTTTTTTGAAAATAAAAGACTTACTCTTGATAAGAATAAGGGAATAATTGAAAAAAGAATGGATAAATGCAAGCCTGAAATTGAAAGCATGTGGTATAAGCCGCTTTTCATAAAGGACTCTTTGAGCGATTGGCTTAATTCCTTTTGATTTCCCAGCAGCACCGCTGATGCAAATGAATAGTTTTTATAAGAAAAACATCCCCTGAATATTTTTAAAAGAAAGGAAAATATTTTTTGTCTTATCTTGTAGAGGCTTAAAAAGAAAGAGGATGAATTTATTTTTTCTACTTTTGAAGTAAAAAAAACAGATACCTGCTCTCCTTTTTCATCTGTATATTTTTTTAAGTCTTCAATATTCATTTTAATAGTATCATCTCTTATTAAGCTGAACTCTTCATTTTCCTGGAGAGAATAGCTTGTGAAAATATCATTTATATTTTCAATATGATGAGTATTTTTTGAGAACCTGTCTGTAAATATTATCGAAGCATTTCTGATTTCAAAATAATAATTATTCATTTTGCAGTAAGGGTGCGATGAAATTCTTCCGATTACTTCAATATCGTAAGATTCTCTTACATTTTGCTCTTTCAATAGTCTAAAGATATTTTTCTCATTAAACAATTTCCTGGAAAAAGAATGGCTTGCTGAGAGAAATGCCAGCAGTAAAAACATTGCAAGAAAAAGGGAAAGGATATATAAATGAAAATTTTTTTTAAAATAACCTGCTTTTATTTTAAAAAGCATAAAAGCAGAAATTAATATAAGAAAAATAACAGAAATCGTTAGCAGCAATAAAGAAGTGGAGATTTTTTCTTTAAAAGAATCAGGCAACAGTTTAAATATGGAAATCCCTGAAATTACTGCAATTGAGAAAAATAAATAAGAATATTTTAAATATTTCAAATCAATTGTTTGGAAAATGATTTTATAAAGATTTAATATTCAGACACTTATCATTTCTTTTATATCATTATATTTTTTTTCACCTATTCCGCTTACTTTTTTAAGGCCTTCTATGCTTTCAAAAGCTCCATGCGTCTCCCTGTACCGCACAATTCTTGATGCAAGCTCGCTTCCAATACCAGGCAAATCTTCAAGTTCTTTTCTGGAAGCAAAATTGATATTAATGACTTTTGCTGCCTGATTTTCATAATTTAACTGATTATCTTCATCAAGCGCCAGTAGCAATGTGCTGCTTTCTTCATCAGACGGAATATATACCTTCTGTCCATCGATTATCTTCTGTGCAGGATTGATGAGCTCAAGGCATGCTTTTTCACTTACTCCTCCGGCAGTTTCTATAAGGTCATTTATCCTGGAACCGTTAACGACTTCATAAACACCTGGGTTGTTTATTTCACCGCATATATACACTGTGAGCAAATTGCCTTCATGTTCTGAAGCAGGCAAGTCTGTACCTTTTACCTGATAACTATCCTTTTTGCTACTGTCTGTATTCCCGCTGCTCTCTTCAGTTTTTCTTGATTCAGACACAGCTTCAAGTATGTTTTTTTTAATCTTGTTTTCATTATTCTGTTTTATCAGGATTATAGTCAGAACAATAAAAGAAATTAGCAAAAGAAAAAAAACTGATATAAAAAACTGCTTTAGTCTTTCATTTTTTATGTAGAGTAATTTAAAAAGTATTCTTTGTAAAAATTCTCTGAATTTCATTTAAACTTCCCTGATACCTGTTATGTTTACTCATCTTCTGTTAAAAAACCTTTATTTTCTGATAATAATAGGATTATCGATATAAAAATTATTGATATATTAGCATATATGCATAATTATGTAAATGTATAATAATATTTTATTCAAAAATTTTTAAATAAAAAAAACCGGAAGATGAAAGTAATATTATCTTGCTATCATCTATCCGGTTTCAATCTAAAAAATAAATTTTCAAGAATATATTTTAACAGATATTCAGATAAAAATATTTACTATAAGCTTTTATCTGAATATATAGACTACTTCTACTTCCGATCTGACCTCTATCTCCTGCGGGAGTATTTCGGGTGAAGCGACATCTGCTGCCATTGCCTCCCCATAACCTTCTTTTTTCATATAATAAACAGGATTTGTAAAACTGGTACCTTTTTCATTCACTGAAAATATTTCAACTATATCTGCTGCCATTGCCTCTGCGATTGCTTCAGCCTTTAAATCGGCGTCTTTAACGGCAATAGATAAAGCACGGCTTTTCGTTTCTTTTTTTAAGCTTTCACTTAAATCATAGTTTATTGAAGATATTTCATTTGCCCCGGACTCTATGGCAATCGCAATGATATCTCCTATTTTTTCAAGACTTTCTGTGGTTATCTTAAGGCTTGATACTGTCCTGTAAGCATAAATTGAAGGCGGCATATTTTCAACATAATTATATAAAGGATTAAGGTTAAATCCCTGTGTTTCGATTTTTATGTCACTTATTCCCAGATTGGAAATAGCACTTATTACCCCCTGTGCTGCAATTGTGTTCTCATTTACAGATTCTGCACTGGACGGTTTCTCTGTTATGACTGCAACAATGATATTTACAAGATTTGGAACTGTTTTTAAAACCGACTCACTTGAAACAACTATTGTCTTCTGGTCAGCAGCCTGTTTAGTATCAGTGCTTTCCCTGCCATAAACAGTTTCGCTTTCAATCTGCTCATCTGTTTCAGCAATAGTATATCTGGGAGGCTTCGAGCCTATGCATCCTGTCATAAATATAGGCATTGCTGACATTATAATAAATATGGCAATAAACCTGATTAAAAATAATTTAACCTTTTTCATGTTTTTTATCCCCTATCCTTTAGAGTAAAAAATCATAATTTAACTCCTAATTATACACAATAAGGACTTTTTATTTTAGTTTATGACAATATTATAAAGCTTATTTTTAACAAATATCTTTTTTATTATTTTTTTATCTTTGATATTTTCAAGTATTCTCGGAGATGAAAATGCATAATTATTTACTTCTTCTTCGCTGCAGTCCAGCTGAAACTCCTGCTTCTCTCTTATCTTACCATTGACCTGGAATACTATTGTAACCTTTTCCTCTTTTGCAAATTCAGGTTTATATTCCGGCCATGTGCTTTTGTGTATGCTATACTCCATACCTAGTTTTTCCCATAATTCTTCAGCAATAAACGGTGTAATCGGTGAAATCAGCTGCAGAATCTTTTTACTTGTCTCAAAAAGAAGACCGCTATTAAAATCATCCGCTTTTTTTATAGAATTATATTTGTTTATCGAATTCAATAATTCCATAACAGCGCTTATTGCAGTATTATAGTTAAATCTGAATATATCATCAGTAACCTTTTTGATTGTCTGGTGTAACTTTCTTGCAAGTTCCTTTGAAGGACCGTCTAAAGTATTTGGATCTATCTCAACCTGATTTTGTCTTTTATTATTATCTGCCTTTAAAAAACCGTTCTTCTCAAGTCTTTTAATATTATGCATGATTATCCGGTAAAATCTGCTCAGGAATCTGTATGAGCCTTCTACTCCTTTGTCGCTCCAGTCTACCATAGAGTCTGAAGGACCTATAAATAATATATAAAGCCTTAAAGTATCTGAACCATATTTATTATATATTTCAGAAGGATTAATAATGTTTCCTTTTGATTTTGACATCTTCTGTCCGCCAAGAGTTACCACGCCATGAGGATAGTAGCTGGTAAACGGTTCTTTAAAATCAATAAGACCTGCATCGTAAAGTACTTTTGTAAAAAATCTTGAATATATTAAGTGCATTGTTGCATGTTCTATCCCGCCTATGTATTGGTCGACAGGCATCCAGTAATGAGCATCGTCTTTCTTAAAAGCTTCTTTATCATAAGAAGGGCTGCAGTATCTTAAAAAATACCAGGAAGAACATACAAATGTATCCATGGTGTCAGTTTCCCTCTTCGCAGGATTTCCACAGACAGGACAGTTGACGTTTACAAATTTATCACTATAAGAAAGCGGAGAAAGGCCGGTCGGTTTAAAATCTACATCTTCCGGTAAAATTACTGGCAGTTCCTTTTCTGGAACAGGAACCATACCGCATTTTTCGCAGTAAATAATAGGGATAGGCGCACCCCAATATCTTTGCCTGCTTATGAGCCAGTTTTTTAATTTAAAATTTATTTCTGCACTGCCTAAATTTTTTTCTGATATATATTCTATTATATTTTTTTTACCTTCTTCTGAATCCAATCCGCTGAACTGGGCAGAATTAACCATTTTCCCATGACCGGTATAGACTTCCTTTATTTCCTGGGAAATTTTACCGGTAGGTGAGATTACCTCTCTTATAGGGATATCATATTTTTTAGCAAATTCAAAATCTCTATCATCATGTGCAGGTACAGCCATGATAGCTCCTGTACCGTAGTCGGATAAAACATAATTTGCTATCCACACCGGAACTTTTTCACCGCTTACCGGGTTAATTACATATCTCCCTGTAAAACCTCCTATTTTTTCAGTAACGGCAGAACCTCTTTCAATATCTGACTGTTTTGATATAAGCGTTTTCAGCCTGTTTATTTCCTTTTTAATATTTTCATCAATAACTATTTTTTCCACAAGGGGGTGTTCGGGAGACAATATAAAGAATGTCGTGCCGAAAATTGTATCAGGCCTTGTAGTAAATACCGGTATGTTTATCTCTTCAGCTTCATCATCGAGCTTAAAATTGATTCTTGCACCTTCACTTCTTCCTATCCAGTTTCTCTGTATGGTAAGAACCTTTTCGGGCCAGCCTTTCAGGAGTTCCATATCATCAAGAAGAGCCTGGGCGTAATCAGTTATCTTAAAGTACCACTGTGAAAGATTTTTTCTTATAATTTCACTATCGCAACGCTCGCATTTGCCGTCTATTACCTGTTCATTTGCGAGAACTGTCTGGCATGAACTGCACCAATTAACTAACCCTTCTTTTTTTTCTGCAAGACCCATCTTGAAAAGCAAAAGGAAAAACCACTGCGTCCATTTATAATATTCCGGTTCACAAGTAATTACCTGCTCTTCAAAATTATAGGTCATAGCCATTTTCATTAAAGCTTCTTCCATCTTTCTTATATTGGTGAAAGTGCTTTTCTTCGGATGGATGCCGCTTTTTATGGCAGCATTTTCAGCTGGAAGACCGAAAGCATCATAGCCCATAGGGTGGAGGACATTAAAACCCTGCCTGCTCTTTACCCTTGCCATTACGTCCCCAATGGTATAGTTTCTCGCATGACCCATATGAGGCTCTCCGGAAGGATAGGGGAACATTTCAAGGCAGTAGAATTTATTCTTCCTGGAAGGATCTTTCAGATTATTGATACCGTCTTCTTTCCATTTTTTTAACCATTTTTCTTCTATGGATTTACTTTCATACCCTTCAATAGCGGCATTATTCTGCAATTTTTAAAGTCCTTTCTAAATAAAAATGAATTTCGCTTAAAAATATTATTAATATTATAGCTTTTCCCACTCAACAATCTTTGAGTCTTTCCAAAGCCTTTCGAGGTCATAAAACTGTCTGAATTCTTCCGTAAAGATATGAATGACAAAATCATCATAATCAACAAGGATCCAGTTAGCGTCTGTTGTGCCGGAAGTATGCAGAGGTGAAATTCCTAGCGGCTTGAGTCTTGCTTTTATCTCATCTTCAAGACTTGCGGTAAGTCTTGTATTTTTTGCACCGATTATAATAAAAAAATCAGTAATAATAAGACGACTTTTCATTTCAAGTATATTTACATAATCAGCACCTTTTAGGTCTGCAAGCCTGGCAACATATTTAACAATGTCCGTAGTATTTTCCTTATCTAGTTTTAAATCCTGGCTTAAATTATTTTCAAGTTCTTTTATTTCTTCTTTATGTCTTATTTTTACCTCACTTCGCAGTATAGTCTTTCCCAAGTATTATGCTGATCTTTACATTGTCAGGGTTAGTGTCAGAATATTTTATAACTCCGGCACCGAGTTCCTTCTGTATCTGCTGAGCAACATTATTTATAAGGTCAGTATTTTCAAAAAATATTATTTCCGTTTCATTATAATTAAAATTAGCAGCATCTTTGACTTCTGTAACCTCAACAATTTTCTCCAGCGAGTTCAAATTTTTTTCAAGCTGCGCTTTTGCTTTCCCGGCAAGACCAGCCGTTCCGACACCGTTTAATATATTTATTTTAACAGCCTCTCCCTGCTGGGCAGTTGTCTCCGTTGCCGTTTCCTTTCCATAGTCAGCTCCCACTATTATAACAATATTCTGGGTCGGAGCATCGCTATTCTGGGTTATATTTCCAGCTTTTAATATGGTTTTTATTTCTTCTGCCAGTGCCATATAGCTGGCATCCGAAGAATTAACTATTATCTGTGTTGAAGTATAATTGTAATTATCTGCATCCTTTGCCTGAAGCACATTAAACTTTGCGGTCCCGTCATCATATTTTAAATCTTTAAACAGACTGCTGACCTGCCCGGCTATTCCAGGGGTGCCGGCTCCATTAAGAACCTGGAGATCTGATGTAACTTTATTAAGTATGGTACTTTCTGTTCCCTGCTGCTGGATATCAAAAATTGAACTTAATTTCGATATGTCGGGTACATAAAAGATATTTCCGCCTTCAAGCTCAACAGAAGTCACATCCAGCGGATATATAGTATTGTTTTCATCGGGAAGTTTTGCAAAAGTTGAGAATAGCTGAAATATTTCTTCACCATCAATATTAGTATCAAAATAATTTGAAATAGAATTTAAGTTTTTCTGCAGCTCCTCGTCACTATCTCCGTTTACTGCTAAAAGAATAGCATCGAATATCTTTTTCTGGTTTGCCGTCTGGCTTATGGGAACTTCATTCCTTATTCCGCTGTAGTGTTTCAGGTAGCTGACTGCCTCGGTCCCATCTAATTTATTATCACCGGCCTGGAGTATTATTTCTTCATCATTTTCAGAATTGCTTATAGTAAGTTCGGAATCAAGATTTATATTAATTCCACCTATTTTATCAACTATGCTTTTTATATCAAAAATCATATACCTGTTTATGTCCATGGCAAGAGCTTTCTTCAGTGTAAGCATAAGCAAGTCCATTCCTCCATATTCAACTGCTTTGTCAGTGCTTTCAAGACCGAATCCTGGTATATCCATTAGGGTATTGACGGGAATAGCCAGATTTGTCAGTTTACCGATTTTACTATCAAATTTTGAATAAAAGATAAAATTGATATCCGGCTCAAGAAGATTTTCTCTTGCGCCTGCCACTACCATACTTATATCTTCTGAAAGCGCAAGATTTGACGGAACATCAATAGTCTCATTCACTGATGTAGTAGTTTCATCTGCTCCGGAAGAAATCTTGTTCTTAAAAAATTTAAAAAGGAAAAAAGCTCCGACCGCAATTATTGCTATCACTATAAATATAAGGATTGCTGAAGATATTATTTTTCTTTTTCTCTTTTTCTGCTTTATTTTTCTTGTTCTGGTAGAGTACTCGTCCGGATCTACATCCGAAGGAATATCTTCATTATCAGAATAGTCGAAGTCTTCATCTTTGAAAAAATCATCTTCAAATCTATCTTTATATCTATTTAAATCCTTATTATCTTTTTTGGAAGCATATGCATAATCATCTTTCACATATTCATCTTTTGGATTATCATCTTTCACATATTCATCTTTTGGATTATCATCTTTTAAATAATCATCTTTTGGATAATTATCACTGGAAAAATCATCTTTATCAAAACTGTTTCCATGCTTTCCTCTATAATACTCATCTCTGTTTTGATCTTTTTCTTTTTTAAAAAAGTAGTCTTCTTTTTCCCTGTCTGAGAAGTAATCATCATCATTGAATCTTCTATCTTCCGGGGCCATTTAAAAAACCTCCATAAAGTCTGCAGATATTATTCCAAATATTAAAAGTCTGGCTATAAAACCTTTTATTTCTTTTTATTATATAAATTATATTATTTTTATAAACTTCCAGTAAACACAAATTAATATTTTTTAAAGATATTTCTCTTAAATAGTCAATGTCTTCATATTGCCTATCATCTTCTATTTTATCTGATATATAAACTATTTTGTCAACCATATTCATGTTTAGTTTCCCTGTTGTATGGTACCTGACTGCTTCAATTATCTTTTTATCACTGATACTGAGCTCCTCCCTTAAAATAAAAGAACCGCTAAACCCATGAAAAAGAGCATCTATTTCCATATCTCCGGATTTTATTTTTACCTCTTTTATATTTTTTATGACAATCTTTCTTTGTTTATCAATATCCAGGCTTTTCCCGTAATCATGTAAAATAGAAGCTATACAAATCCTTAAATGGTCTTTCAAATCAACATTATGCTTTTCTGAAAGCATTGAAGCATATTTTAATGTATTTACTGAATGCAGATAAAGATTCCTGTTAAGATTCTTTTTCACCAGAATATCATAATTCCTGATGATATTTTTTCCGTCTTCGCTGATTTTTAATTTATCTATATAATCCATGTTTAAGTATGTAGTTGCTGACACCTTCAGGCACAAGATAATCTATAGGCCTGTTGCTTCTTATCCTTTCCCTGATATCTGTAGATGAAATGGCAAGAGCCGGTACTTCCATCACAAGTATTTTATCTTCTACATTATTATTTGTAATCCTGGCAAAGTCTTTCTTTAATTCTTCAAGCCTGAGCAGGTTATATCCTGGCCTTGTTGCTGCAATCATATAACATAGATTTATTATTTCTTCAGTTTTCTTCCATGTAAGAATTTCCAGAATGGCATCTGCTCCCGTTATGAAAAAGAATTCTGTATCCGCACCATGAATACTTTTCAGCTCTTTTAATGTATCTATCGTGTATGATTTCCCTTTTCTGTCTATCTCTATTCTTGAAACAAAGAAATTGCTGTTAGAAGAGGTTGCTATAACGGTCATAAGATATCTGTGTTCGGCAATCTCCTCCTCGCGATAATCCTTATGGGGCGGATCTCCGGAAGGTATGAAAATGACTTTCTCCAGCTCAAACTGGTTTAATGCCTCTGCAGCAGTCACCAGGTGGCCATGATGAATGGGGTTAAATGTCCCTCCCATGATTCCTATTTTCATTTATTTCATTCCCTTATCTGTCCGCTTCCATAAACAATAAATTTATTTGTTGTTATTTGTCTTAAGCCCATCGGTCCCCTGAAATGCAGCTTTTGCGTACTTATGCCTATTTCTGCACCCATGCCGAACTGTCCACCATCTGTAAACCTTGTTGATGCATTGACATACACGGTAGATGAATCGACATTGGAAGTAAAATACATAGCATTTTCATAATCAGATGTAATGATTGAGTCAGAATGCATTGAGCCGTACTTATTTATGTGTTCAACTGCCTCTTTTGTGTTTTCAACAACTTTTACTGCCATTTTAAGATCAAGATATTCTTCATACCAGTCCTCTTCAGTAGCTTCCTCTATATCGCTATAAAGTTTCATTACTGAAGGACATCCTTTTATTTTAACATTCTCTTTCCTTAAAGCATCAATGACAGCCTTACCCGTACTCTCAAGTGCTGCTCTGTGTATAAGCAGTTTCTCTGCCGCATTGCATACGCTGGGCCTTTGAGTTTTCGCATTCACTACAATATCTATTACCTGCTTTTCGCTCAAACTGAATTTGGAATCAATATATATATGGCAATTTCCTATTCCTGTTTCAATTACAGGAATTTTTGAATTCCTTACAACACTTTCTATAAGCCCTTTCCCGCCTCTGGGTATAAGGACATCTATATACTGCCTCAGGGACATCAGCTCCAAAGCATCCTCCCTTGAAGCTGTAGGTATAAGCTGTATTAAATCTTCAGGAAAATCACTATCCTTCAGGCACTTTCTCATAATTTCAACGATTTTTAAATTTGTATTCAAAGCGCTTGAACTGCCTCTGAGTATTACGGCGCTGCCAGCTTTAAGGCAAAGAACTGCAGAATCAACTGTGACATTAGGCCTTGCCTCGAAAATCATGCCTATTACACCGAAAGGAACCCTTATGTTTTTAAGAGTAAGTCCGTTTGGAAGATCATAACCGAAAATCACCTCTCCGACAGGATCATTCAATGAAACAACTTCAAGTATGCTGCCTGAAATAGATTTTATCCTTTCAGTATTTAAAGTAAGCCTGTCCAGCAGGCTTTCACTTATATTTCCCTTTGCTGCAGCGCAGTCTTTTTTGTTTGCATTTATTATTTCATGAGAATTTTCAATCAATGCAATTGATATATTTTTTAAGACTTGATTTTTTACACCTGTTTTTATACCTGATAGAAAATATGATGCTTTTTTTGCTTTTTCAGCAATTTCATGAACTATGCTCATCTAATCTCCCGACCTTAAAGCTAATAAAATCATAATACAAACATACTGTCCCTGTGTATTATTTCGCAGCAAAGGCTGCATCCATATTCTTCTAATATCTTTTTTTCTCTCTTGCCTTTTATCATCATTATCTCATCACTGGTAAAATTTGTAATGCCTTTGCCGATAGTCCTGTCATCACTTGCAATTATTGCTATATTGTCTCCCTTCACAAACCTGCCGCTTACTTCTACAACTCCTACAGGCAGCAAGCTCTTGCCTTTTTTCACGATAGCTTCTTCTGCTCCTTTGTCTACTTTGATAGAACCTTTTGTTATCATCCCGAAAGCAATCCACCTTTTAAGGCTGGCGATTTTTTTTGATTCCTCAGGAATAAAAAAGGTTCCGATGTCTGAACCTGACAGGATTCTTTTTAATATGTTTTCCTTTCGGCTGTTTGCAATAACCATCGGTATTCCGGAAAAAGAACAGATCTTTGCAGCCCTTATTTTTGTTATCATACCTCCGGAACCGTAGCTGGAGCCGATGCCGCCTGCTACTTTTTCTATATCTTCAGTAACCGACCTGACAACTGAAATCAGCTCGGCATTTTTGAAGACATGAGGGTTTTTTGAGTAAAGCCCGTCAATATCAGATAAAATAATTAAAATATCAGCTTCTGTAAGTCCGGCAACCAACGCAGCCAGGGTATCATTATCGCCGAATTTTATTTCATCAAGAGCAACGCTGTCGTTTTCATTTATTATAGGGACTACCCCCATTCCCAAAAGACTGATTATGGTATTTTTTATATTCAGGTATTGTTCCCTTTTTGTTGTATCTTCTCTTGATAAAAGTATCTGCCCTACTTTTTTATTCATTTTATAAAAAAAGCTGCTATATACTCTCATAAGGTCGTGCTGTCCTACAGCTGCCACAGCCTGCAACTCAGGAAATTTCTTTGGTTTTTCGCAAAGGCCAAGATACTTGATGCCGGCTGCAATAGCGCCGCTTGTTACAATAATAGTTTTTAGACCTTCATCCCATAGTCTGGAGACTTCTGAAGTAAATTTCATGAGATTATCCATATCAAGCCCTCCCATGGGAGAAGTTAGGCTGCTCGAACCGATCTTAATAACAACTTTCTTAATTTTTTTTAAATGTTTTTTTCTTATTTCTTCCAATTTGCATACTTGATTTATTCAATAAGTTCAAAGACTAATTCCCCGATTATTACCGTTGAACCTTCGGGAATGCCTGTTTTTTTTAGTTTATCACCAATACCCATTTTTTTTAATTTATTCCTCAGATATATGAGGGCTTCTTCATTTTCAAGATTAGTCATGGATACCATTCTTTCCAATCTTTTATTTTTAACCACATATTCACCATTGACATTTTTTACTTCAAGATTGTCTGTCAGATATTCATCTTCTTTCAAAGTATAAACTGCCTTTTTTACAGAATCCGCGCTTTCTTTCTGCAAATGGCTTTCATGAACCTTGCTTCTTTCGGCTATTACTGTTTTTGTAAGAGTTTTTAAAAAAATATCAATATTTTCACCTGTGAAAGCAGAAATAAAAATTATATCTTTATCAGTATGTTTTCTTAGTTTTTTCTTAAGTTCCTTAAGCAATACCCTGTCTGCTAAAATATCTATTTTATTGACAGCAATAATATAATTTTTTCTATATAATTCTTCATTATATAATTTAAGTTCCTGTCTTAATTCAAGAAAATTTTTTGAAATATCAATGTTGCTTAAAGTAATATATTCGATATCAAGTACGAATACATTGAATATGGCTCTCATTATATGTCTTAAAAACTTATCTCCCAGGCCTACGCCTGCATGGGCTCCCTTGATGATGCCCGGTATGTCTGCAACTATATAATTCGTTTCATTTGAAGAAACAACTCCAAGGTTGGGTACAAGAGTTGTAAATGGATAATCTGCAATCTTTGGTCTTGCATTTGATATTTTGCTTATAAGGGTTGATTTCCCTGCATTCGGGTATCCTACTAGAGCGACATCGGCAAGAAGCCTCAATTCAAGCTCGACCCACTGCTCTTCAGTTTTCTCACCTTTTTCTGCAAAGGAAGGGAACTTGAGTCTCTGGGATACAAAACTGGCATTTCCCCTTCCCCCTATTCCACCTTTTGCGGCAATAAATTCTGAACCCTCTTCTTCCAGGTCTGCAAGTATTTCCTTATTCGCGTTTTTTATGATTGTCCCGATAGGAACCTGTATGATAAGATCCTCGCCGTTTTTACCGGCCCTTTTATTCGAAGCCCCGTTTTCCCCATTTTTTGCTTTATAATGAACCTTTTTTTTAAAATTGTATAATGAGCTCATATTAGCTGAAGCCCTGAATATTATATCTCCTCCTCGTCCGCCATTCCCTCCGCATGCAATCTTTTTTTTACGATCTTTTAATACAAAAAAAGAAGCGCTGCCGGAACCGCCGTCACCAGATTTTATATTTATTTTTGCTTCATCTAAAAACATAATATGAGTATAAAGTCTAATTAAAAAAAATCGAGCAAATAAATATGCCCGATTTTATTTTAAAAAATTATTATTATTTTTAAAGCTGTAATACACTTTTATTTTTAAAATTACAGACTTCTCTGGATATTGGTTAATTTATTATATTAACTACTTTTCCCTTTTTGGAGTTTTTTACAAACTCGATAATCCCATCAGCTTTAGCAAAAAGAGTAAAATCTCTTCCCATTCCGACATTGTTTCCAGGTCTGTATTTAGAACCTCTCTGCCTCAGTATTATATTGCCTGCTCTGGCATTCTGGCCTGCAAATAATTTTATCCCAAGATATTTCGGATTACTATCTCTTCCGTTTCTTGAACTTCCAACACCTTTTTTGCTTGACATATCTGCTCCCTATTTCTTAACACTTATTTTATCAAGGCTTAGTAAAGTAAGATTCTGCCTGTGTCCGACTTTTCTATGATATCTTTTTTTAGATTTATATTTATAGGCAATTACTTTGTCGCCCCTGAACTGTTTTTTAATTGTTCCTTCGACAACTACATCTGATAAGGATGGACTTCCTATTTCAATTTTATCTCCATCACTTAACAGGTTCACATCAGTTATTTTAACTTTGTCACCCTCATTACCTTCAATTCTTTCCATAACTATATTAGAATTTTCAGTAACTTTATATTGTTTACCCCCGCTTGTTATTATCGCGTAAATTTTGGGCCTCCTCTTATTAAAAAGAAATAATACTTATAATTAAAAACCTGCAACGATATTTTACATAATCTGATTAAAATATCAATATAAAACCACAAAAAATGATATTATCACAGCAGTAATTTTAATGTCAAACAATACTTATAGGTAATTTATATTATTTTAGCCGCAGCACTTGTTTTTGAAACACTGATTATTTCTGCATTGACACGTTTACTTATATATTTTTTTCCATTAATTATCTGGATTATATAGCCGTCTGTCCTGGCAAGGGCATCATTGGAATTATGCAGATAAGTTTCTTCGATAAGAAGCTCTATCTTATCACCTATCTTAAAAGGCTTGGCAGCATCTTCTATTTCCTTATAAGTCCCTTTTGCTTCTATTATCATATCGTCCATAGACAAGCTATCGTCACCTTTTATAATAATATGCTTTTTGGTTAAAGACTCAAGCAATTTAAGATTTCGTCCACCCTGCCCGATAATCTGACAGGCAATCAGCGTATTTAGTTTAAATAAAAACGCCTTTTCAGGATTTTTGCTGGTAGTTGCCTTTATTTTTCTTTCAATCTCATATTTAATAGTTTCTTCTGATTTGATAAATCCTGTCCCCGAACAGCAGGGACACGGTTTGCATAATGCTCCCAATATACCGTCTGAGACATTTTTCCTTGTCATTTCAAGCAAGCCGAATTTAGAAAAATTAAGTACTTCAGTTTTTGTTTTATCTTTTTCTAAACATTGCCTGAATTTTTCAAGTACCTTTTGCTTGTCCTTTTCGGTTGTCATATCAATAAAATCTACTACTATCAATCCACCTATATCCCTAAGTCTTAGCTGTGCACATATTGCTTCAGCAGCCTCAAGATTTGTCCTCAGTATTGTGTCTGATGCATTTTTGTTCGATGTATATTTTCCGGTATTTACATCAATAGAAGTAAGCGCTTCTCCATAGTCAATGACTATGAATCCGCCTGATTTCAGCCATACTCTTCTTTCTATGGCACTTTCTATTACTTCATTGATATTGAAATAATCAAAAAGATCTCCCGGACCTTCAAACAAACGAAGATTGGGGAAATTTATCCCTATATTTCCAAGATACCTAGAAATATTTTTTTTAGTTTCTTTATTGTCAACATGTATCCCCTCAAACTCACTTGAAAACATATCCCTCAGTATCCTGAGCACAACAGGCTGTTCATTTATAACAAGAGCAGGATGATTGGTTTTTGAAATCCTTCTTTGGATTTCGTTCCATGTCCTCATGAGTATTTTCAAATCTCTTCTTAAAATACTTTTATCAGCATTTCTTGCAGCAGTCCTTACAATAATACCGAAATCTTTTGGCTTTATTTCTTTGGCTATCTGCCTTAATGATTCTCTCTCGATATCATTAAGTTTTCTTGAAACACCGATACCGTCATTAAATGGCGCTAAAACCAGATATCTTCCCGGAATGGAAATAAAAGTAGTAAGACGTGCGCCTTTGCTTTTCATTGGATCTTTTGTGACCTGAACCACAATATTCTGGTTTGGTTTCAGTATGTGCTGGATCTTCTTGTGAGTATCTTCACTTTCTTCAAAATCCATATCAAGTGCAATTTCATTTATGTAAAGGAAAGCATTTTTTTCTTCACCGATATCAACAAAAGCTGCATCTAAGCTTGGAAGAACATTTTCAACCTTTCCCACATAAATATTGCCGACTATTGATTTTTTGAACTTTCTGTCAAAATAAAGTTCTGTCACCCGGCCTTCATCAAGGATAGCTACTCTGGTTTCGCCGTCTCCAGAGCTGACAAGCATCTCTTTACCCAAATTTTTCAAACTCCTTTAATCAAACAATATCCATGGGAGTTTTAAGAATATCCCCTCTTATCACATAGGCTTCTTCCTTAAAAAAATCCATAATGTCCACATTTTTATTGTTTGATAATATTTTTAAATTTATTAAAAAATCATTAAACTTGAATATATTATTATTATTTAACAATTTAGTATATCCAAATATAGTCAAATTAACAATATCAGGATTGCCCTCAAGCACTTTAAATCTATTCTTCCATACTGATTTTATTTCTTTTTTAATGTTTCCGATTTCATTTTTATAATCGTCTAATAAAGACAGGTCATTGAAATGAAGATTGAATACATACTTTATTATTTCAATATCAGCCATAAGGCTGGGCATTTTTTCTTTATGGAATATTGCTTCTAAAATATTGAAGCCACTGCCCAGGTTATTATTTAAAGCAATTTTAAATTCATTTATATCTATCTTCTCACATACTTCCATATCCGCATACTCGGCAAAGCTTGCAAGACCGACAGGAACAGGAAAGCTAAAATTCAGCTTAGGATTTGGATTAAAGCCTTCGCTATATTTTACAGGTATTTTTGCTCTTCTTGCTGCCAGGATTATAAGCCTAACGCTTTCCAGATGGGAAAGATATTTAAACTCATTAATTTTTTGAAATTTAAATCTTATTTTGTAATTTTCCATATATTATTTTATAGATCTCCGGAACCGGATCTTTTTCTTGATTTTAATAATTCTTTTGCTTTTATATTTTCTTTTATAAGAAAATCTTTCTTTATGCCTATGTCAATAAGATCCCAGCACAAAAGCTCTTCGTGGGATAATTCCCTTGAAGTATAAAAGTCCATATCCAGGCCTGCTTCCTTAAAAGCTTCTTCCCATATTTCAAAATTAAAAAACTCACTCCAGTTGTCAAAACGGGCTCCTTTTTTAAAAGCG
>JAQVJB010000021.1 GCA_028695395.1 Actinomycetota bacterium
TAAAATTAAGTAAAGTCAAGGGGCATATTAAATTTGAAAATGTTAATTTCTCATATAATGAAAAAGCACTTACTATCAGGGATATTAATATTGACATTAAAGCCGGTCAGATGATTGCTTTTGTAGGTCCAAGCGGTTCTGGCAAAACGACACTTACATATATGCTCCCGCGTTTTTATGATGTTGATTCCGGATGCATAACAATAGACGGACTTGACATTAAAAAGATAAGAATAGAATCTTTAAGAGAGCAGATAGGAATGGTTACCCAGGACAGTTATCTTTTTAATGCAAGCATAAAGGATAATCTTTTATTTTCCAATCCGAATGTTACCGAAGAAGAAATTATACAGGCATGCAGAACAGCAAATATACATGATATGATAATCTCTTTGGCAGACGGATATGACACTGTGGTAGGAGACAGGGGAATAAAATTATCCGGCGGAGAGAAACAAAGAATAGCTATTGCAAGAGTCCTTCTTAAAAATCCCAGAATAGTTATACTTGATGAAGCAACTTCTGCGCTTGATTCTGTCTCAGAATCATTGATACAGTCAGCTATAGAGCCATTGCTTGCAGGACGAACGAGTTTAGTCATTGCACACAGATTATCAACTATTCTTGCCTCTGATTGTATTTATGTCCTTAAAAGCGGGCAGATAGTTGAGCAGGGTACAAGTGAACAGCTTCTTGCATTAAACGGAGTTTATAAGAATCTTTATGATAAACAATTTAACTCGCCAGGAAAACAGGGGGACGTATGATTTGGCACCATATTTGTGATAATCTGATTTTTATTATGCAGATTCCAGTCCTTCTTTTTTAGATTTATTTAAAGCGAAACATTAAAAATTTTTTTATATTTTTAAAAAAAAATTATATATATTATTATTTATTATTTAAGGCAGATTAAAATAATAAAATGAAATTAAAATAAAAATAAATTTATAATATGGGCCAAATTATAAGCCCCTTGGCCTTTGAGGAGGAATATGAAGATTAGATTTTTAGGTGCCGTAACTTCGGTAACGGGTTCTTGCCACTTGATAACTACAGGAGCAAATAAGTTTTTATTGGACTGCGGTCAGTTCCAGGGTAGTGATGAAATAGAAGAGCTTAACTGGGAAAAGTTTGATTTCAATCCTGAAGAGATTGACTTTGTTCTTCTCAGCCACACCCACATAGATCACAGTGGAAGGATTCCATTACTTGTCAAACGTGGATTTAAAGGACCTGTCTACTGTACTGATGCGACTGCTGACCTTCTGGATGTGATGCTGAAGGACAGCGCCTACATTCATGAAAAAGAAGCTGAATGGAAGAATAGAAAAAATCAGCGCGCAGGAAGACCTTACAGGGAACCGCTTTATACGTTTGATGATGCTGTAGCTTCATTAAAACAGGTAAAGCCTGTTCTCTATAATCAATTACTTGAAATAAATGAAAATATAAAGGTGGTATTTAATGATGCAGGCCATATATTAGGTTCGTCTATTATAGAAATATTTATTAAAGAAGATGAAGACATATCAAAAATAGTGTTTTCTGGTGACATAGGTATGAAAAACAAACCTATTTTAAAAGATCCGACCATCATAAAAAAAGCTGATTTCCTTATTATGGAAGCTACTTATGGTAACAGACTGCATGAAAAAAATTCTGACAGTATCGAAAGGCTGATAGATATCGTACTTAAAACAATCAAGCGTGGTGGAACTGTAGTAATCCCTTCATTTGCTGTCGGAAGGACCCAGGAGCTAATATTTGAATTCAACCGTTTTTATGAAGACCATCCTGATTATAAAAAGGAATTAAATGGAGTAATGGTTTATGTTGATAGCCCAATGGCGACAACAGCTACTGAAGTATTCAGAAATAATGCTCACATCTTTGATGAAGAAACAAAAGATTATATTTTACAAAGAAATAATCCACTTGATTTTAAAAACCTTAAATTCACTCGTACAGTTGAAGAATCAAAAGAACTGAATATAAATAGTGAACCAAAAATAATTATTTCAGCCAGCGGCATGTGCGAGGCTGGCAGGATTAAACATCATTTAAAACATAATCTCTGGAATCCAAAAGCCAGCATTATTTTTGTAGGCTATCAGGCAGAAGGGACGCTTGGCAGGTCTATTCTTAACGGGGATAAATATGTTTCGATTTTTGGAGAAAGGATTCGTGTCCAGGCAGAAGTATATAATCTCGAAGGGTTCTCCGGGCATGCCGATAAAGAAGGTCTTCTTGACTGGCTGTCAGGCTTTCAGAAAAAACCTCAAGAAATATTTTTAGTACATGGAGAAAAGGAATCAAAAGAAGAATTTGCCGCTGCTATCAAGGAAAGATTTGGTTACGAAACTAAAATCATAAAAGGAGTTTCAGAGTTTTTACTTTCAAAGAAAGGCTTAAGAAGCGAGGAAGAATTTAAGAAAGCCATAGTCTCACCTGAAGTCATTCAAAAAATTAAAAATAAAATCTCTTCTGTCCAGAATGACCTGGAAACGATTTTATTCAATGAACGTCTGGCAGCAGATAAAGGGCTGACATCGGAGCAGATAACTGAAATAAATAATATAGTAATTGAAATCGAAAAGGACACTATGGGCCTAGCTTCAATAATTACAAAAGAGAATAAAGAAGATATAGATAATAAAGATTGAAAGACCTATGCTTATTTGATAAAAACTAATGATTATTTTGATTATGAGTGTCAACTTATAATATAGGAGGGAGTAAGTGGATATGAGTAATTTTTGTGTTTCTACAGATTCAGGATGTGATCTTCCGGCAGATTTTTGTAAGGAAAAAATGATATCAGCTTATCATATGAAATATTTTATTGATGGCAAAGATATGTCTGATTCAATGAATCCTGAGGACTGCCGACAGTTTTATAAAAGAATGCGTGAAGGATCTGTTCCCAAGACAAGCCAGATGACTCCTTTTGAATTTGTAAATTACTGGACTGGACTTTGGGAAAAATATAAGCTTCCAATAATTCATATCGCTCTGGGAAGCGGTATTTCGGGTACCTATTCCAATTCTTTGATAGCAAAAGATCTTTTTCTTGAAAAAAATAAAGAAGCAGAAGTGTTTATAGTCGATTCTACTCTTGCCTCAATAGGATATGGGATGCTGGCTGTTAAAGCTGCCCAACTACGTGAAGAAGGCAAATCTCTTGAGGACTGTATAAGCTGGCTGGAGAAAAATAAAATTTATATAAATACTTATTATACGACTGATGATTTGAAATATCTCTATCGCAGCGGAAGAGTCAGCAAGACAGGAGCCATACTTGGAACTGCTTTGAGCATTAATCCTATTCTTAATCTCGATAAGGAAGGACATTTAAAGGTACGTGAAAAAGTCAGAGGCCGTAAAAAAGCATTTAACAGAATTTATGAAATAATTAAAGAACTCGTTATAAATCCTAATGAGCAGACTGTTTATATCTGTCATTCAGATTGTCAAGATGAAGCTGAAGCTTTTTCAGCAGCATTGATTGATAAATTTGGCTTTAAAGATTCCTTCATTAATTATATAGGCCCTACGATAGGTTCACATTCCGGACCAGGCCTTATTGCTGCTTTCTTTTTTGGAAAAGAAAGGACTATTTGAAATAAGTTTAAAAAGATATGCTTTTAATTGTTTTCAAAGAGCTTTTATTGCTAAAAGTTACAAAAATATCTTTTAGAAAGTATAATTTTAATATCTTAAAGAAGTATTGGCATTAAGAAATGATTTTATTGTATATAAAATTTTTCAAGAGTATCGGGTTTTAAAAATTAATATAATATATTTTTAAAATCAATATAAATATTAAAAGTTTAACCAAATATTAAAAAAGGCGGTAGCAATTGAAAAAAAATATCATTTTTGACTTTGACGGAACACTTGTCGACTCAAGCAGTGCTATAAATAAACTCTATGCTTATTTTGCAAAGAAATATAATATATCTTCAATAAATCCAAAAACACTTGAATCTATCAAAGCACTTCCGCTTATTGAGAAAATGAAAAAACTGGGTGTTCCTGTTCAGAATCTTAATTCAATGTCTGAAGAAGCAAAAAATGTTTATTCTTCATATATCTCTGAAATCAGGCTTAAAGAAGGAATGTCCGATATCCTAAAGGCTTTGAAGGAAAGGCATGCAGATATGTTTATTCTTTCTTCAAATGCTGCGGACAATATAAAAAAATTCTTAAATCTAAATAATATTTCATTTTTTAAAGCAGTATATTCTGCAGAGGATATCCTTAAAAAAGATATTGAAATTTCACAATTACTAAAAAATTATTCCATAAAGAAAGAAAACGCAACATATGTAGGGGATGAGGTTCAGGATATTAATGCCTGTGCTAGAATAGGAATAAGGATAATATCAGTTTCATGGGGGAATGATTCGGCTGAAGCTCTTAAAGAATATAATCCTGATTATTTATGCAATACTACTGAAGATTTATTTAAGTACCTGCTTTCTGATTAAAAAAGAAATTATTCTGAAAATGTATTTTTCTAAAATCTGTATTTAATCATTTAAAATATTTAATAAATACTATTTTTTTAAAGATGTTATGGGGATGTAGTTCAGTGGGAGAACGCTTGTCTGGCAGACAAGAGGTCGGCGGTCCGACTCCGCTCATCTCCACCATTAAAAAAGATGTATAATCTGCCTTCAAAAGAATTACCCTGCTTTTATAGGGAATAATTTTTTAATTAATATTGTTTGCATAAAGAGTATAAGATTATACAAGAAGAAAACGAAAATTTTCTATTTTATTCTTTTTCTTCGGAAGATAAAGTTAAATATATAAACTGCGTAGCCGGTTTTAAGTACGATTGATTTACTGTTCTTTATGGCAATATTTTTGCCTATGGCTTTTCCACCTACAGTTATTGAAGAAATAAAACCTGCAATTATTGCACTCATTAATGCTTTTTCAAGATTAGGATTATTGAGGAGTATCCTGAAAACAATTGAAGCTCCTATTGCTCCGCTGATGATTCCACAGATATCTCCGATTACATCATTGCAAAAATTTGATACCTTTTCAGCATTCTTTAAAAGCCCGACAGCTTCTCTTGCGCCCTTTATCTTATTTGCAGCCATACTATTCATCGGTACTTCAGGGCATGCCGTAATTGCAACACCTACTACATCAAAAATAACTCCGATGAATATGATTAAAATCAGTATAATCAGCGCCACTATTATATTGGCTTTAATTATTACGGTTTCAGAAACAAAGCTTAAAGTAATAGCTAAAAGAAGTGTCCATAAAGTGATGGCTATAATCCAGTGCCTTATTTTCCCCCTGGATTTTTTTAACTTTGTCAAGTAAAGTTCCTCCAAGAAAAAGAGATGGCAATGCGATAAGTAAACTTTGCAGTTTAAGGTCCAGTAGGATTTCCCAAACATGTACTGAGTGTTACCACATCAGCGGTTTCCCTTTAAACTGTTTCTATAGCGTCACCGCTTATAGGACTGGATTACCACTAAAACCACACTATAATCCCCACCGCATCTCCCAAAAGAGAACAGCCTAGGAGCTTTCCTCGACAGCCTTGAAATCACTAGCCTCTTTTGCAATTACAAGTTTCAGGTCTGATACATTACAAAGATACCGAGCTCTGGCATCGATGCAACTCTAAAGAGACCTTCCCCTTGTATCACGCAAGGCAGGCTACGCTGCAATGCCTATTAAACACTTGCAGGTTATCTTCAAATGCTGCTTTATCCTTACATTTGAAGCTTCCACGGAAAATGGGTCCACGCCCATATGCCATTATGGATCGCCCATTTTCCTTAACCCCCAGGATCAACCCCCGACTGGGCGTCAGCAGCCAATCCCAGGGACTTCACATGTACGCCCTTAACGGATTTTTAGCCCCGTCTTTATGATAGCAAGTACTGACTAGGATACTGCGCCATCTCTTAAATTATCAAATTAACTTCATCTATATTTTATCTTTAATATGGATATATATTATATCATATATTTTTTTTATTATTCCAAACAAAAAATACTTAACAAAATGGGGTTCATCCTGATTTATAATAAATATTACTAACTTTTAAATTAGATGTTTACTTAATATAAGTTAAGAGTATTTATCTTATTGTAAAAAAAACATTAAAAATTTTTAATATTATTTATAAAATATTTATAATGCTATAATATTTTATAATATTTAAAAATTTCATATTTATTATTAACATGAGAAGGAAGGGGCTTGTGTTGAAAAAATCTGCAAAAGTAACTTACTCAATTTTAAATCTTATCGGATTTATTGCCGTAATTGTAGTCAATGCTCTGGCAGTGCTGCTGCCGATAAATAACAGGACAACGGAAGAACTTTCTGATAAGTATCCAAATCTTTTTGTACCGGCAGGGATTACTTTTTCGGTCTGGGGTATAATTTATATCCTTTTGCTTATTTTCATCATTTACCAGTTTGTGATTGCTGCAAGAAGAGGAGAGGGAGAGAGAGGCATTTTTGAAAAGATAGGCATATGGTTCTTTTTATCCTGTATTTTTAATGTTGCATGGATACTGACATGGCATTATGAAATGGTGTGGCTTTCTCTTATAATAATGGTTCTTCTTTTCTTAAGTCTTTTGATAATATATGTAAGACTTGGAACAGGCAGGCCTGGAATAAAAGTTTCAGAGAGAATCTGTGTAAATATTCCCTTCAGTACTTATATAGGCTGGATTACAATAGCCACAATTGCAAATGCAACTGCTTTTCTTGTTCAGATCAATTGGAACAGATTTGGATTAAGTGAACAGCTATGGACTATTATAGTAATAGCTGTAGGTGCAATAATTACTCTGGCAACAGTTTATTCAAGAAATGACATATTTTATTGTTTTGTGGTAATCTGGGCTTTGGCAGGAATAATGATAAAAAGATTTTCTGAAGGCGCTACCTGGGCAAACCCGATTGTAATCACTTTAATAATAGCAATAGCATTAATTGGATTGTCGGTAATTATACAGCTTATAAGAAAGAAGAAAATCTATTAATAATACTTGAAGAAGTATTGTTTTTTTAAAGATGATATCCGGGATATTCAGATTATAAAAATAAGATTTATATAGCTGAAAAATCGATTATTCCGAATATCATCTTTATTTTTTATCTGGTTGTAAAAGTTTTTACAACCTCTATAATCTATAAAAAACTATTTAATATTTATTCTTATTATTTTTGTTTTAATTATATTATGCCAGACAAATTTAACGTATTAATAATAGGGGCAGGAATTTCCGGGCTGAGCGCTGCAAGCCTTCTTTCAAAACGAGGATTAAAAGTTGCTGTAATAGATAGAAATTTCAAGCCGGGAGGCTCTTGCGGCATATTTAAAAGAAACGAATATACTTTTGACCAGGGCACGGCAATGCTTTATGGTTTTGGAAATGAAGGCTTTAATCCTCACCGGTTTCTTTTTAATTGTCTTGAAGAAACATTTTACGTAATCAAACATAAAATCCTGTATTCCGTTAAATTCAAAGGAAGGAAAATAAAATTTTTTGCAGATGTAGATAAATTTGTTGAAGAACTTTCAATAATATTTCCTACGCAGAAAAAAAACCTTAAAAAGTTTTATTCAGATATGAAAAATCTTTATAGCAAAGTTATAATAAAGAAACCCGCATACGAAACACCTGATGAAACAAACAGGATACTTGCGCTTAAAAAATTGCTTTCAAACCCCATTTCTTATATTAAGTTTCTTAGTTTCATGAATAAATCGACTAAAGAACTTCTTGAAAAATATTTTGATGATCCTGAGTTATTTAAATTTTTTGACAAGCTGACCTCTACATATTGCTATACTACAGTTTCAGAGACTCCTGCAATCCTTTCAGCGATAATGTTTATAGATAATCATGTCGGCGGTAGTTTCTACCCCGCAGGTTCGACTCTTTTTTTGCCTGGAAAACTTGAAAAAGTCATTGAAGAGAATGGCGGAGAAATGATTTTTGACAGTGAAGTAAAAAAAATACTTTTTAAAAATAAGAAAGCAATCGGCGTATTGCTTGAAGATGGAGAAGAAATCTATGCGGAAAATATAATTTATTCCGGAACAGTATGGAATCTTTATAAAAATCTGGTCGATAAAGAATATTCACGACCGGAAAGAAGAGAGTGGGCACAGAAGATGGCTCCGACTTACCCAAGCATGGTTTTCTATGCTGCAGTGGATTCAAAAGTATTGCCTGCCGGCACTGATCCTATCGAAATGATAATAGGGAACCCGGACTCAATAGATGAGTCAGAGATTACTGTCTACATGCTAAGCATTGATGATAAGACTCTTTGCCCGGAAAGAGCTCACGTGCTTGCTGCGATAGGGCCCTCATTTAAAAAATGGCCTCCCGGAAGCATAAAAACAGATTACAGAAGCCCAGATTATATGAAACAAAAAGAGGTCGAGGAAGAAAGGATAAAAAATGTTTTGGAAAAACATTATCCGGGATTTAAAGAAGGATTGATTTATTCTGAGATTTCTTCACCTTCGACCATTGAAAAATATACAATGAAAAATGATGGCTGCGTAGCTGGCCCTAAGCAGTCGATTGGCCAGCACATGTTCAACCGCCTGCATGTAAAAAGCGACTGGGAATCCTTATTCTGCTGTGGCGAATCATGCACAATGGGGACAGGCTCGCCTGCTGTAACAGTTTCTGGAATTAGCGCAGCTAATGCAGTATTGAGAGAATATGGTAAGAAAGAATTTTTATATGAGCCCGGTATGAAAAATTATATCAGGGTAATGGAAAAACCAGTTATCAATGAGAGATTGTATGCAAGTATTAGTAAATCTGTCCGGGAACGTGAAATAATAATGCTTGCAAACGAATGTTTGTTTTGCGAAGAGCCTGAATGCATGAAAAGCCTTAATCTTGACATCAGAGGCATTATGAGAAGAATCTCTGTGGGTAATTTTCATGGTGCAGGCAAAATAGTCAAAAGGTTTTTTAAAAATAATGAAATCGGTATTGATGAATTAAGGAAATTGCAGGATAGTTGTATAAAGTCTAAAAAAGGCGTTTCTCCTGTGCAAATAGTAAAGATAATTGAATTTTTTTTTAAGCACCAACACTATTAAATAAACAATATAAGCAGCATTTTCATAATATAGATAAATCAAATAAAACATCCATTATTTAAATAATATTTTTTTAATGTTATATTTATTTTTATTTTTGAAAACAAAATCCTTTTTTGCAATCTTTTCAGTTTAACTCATTTTTTAAGAAGATATACCAGGAGAAATATATTGTTAAAAAAACTAATTATCTTTTTTTTAATAATATTGATATTTACGGTTTTACTCTCTTTTTCCTGCCTGCAGCAGAAATCTTTTTCGATGTATGAAAATAAAAACAACAAAACGGAGGGCAAGGACACAGAAAAAAAGCCTGATGAATTATCTTCAAGCAGCCCTGATTCAACTATTTTTAAGGATAGTACCGAAAGTAAGAATAATTATAATCCTATAGTAATGAGCATATATTCGGAAGATAAGAGCAGGGCAAATATAATAATGATTGAAGGATTTCCGGAAGATGAAATAGAGAATAATTACCATAATATTAAAATAATAACACAACAACCTTGCAAAAATCTTGAACCTTCACTATCCCCTGACAAGTCAAAAATTCTTTTTTATTCTGATATGGATGGCGATTATGATATATATGTTAAAGATATAGATAATTATCAAGACAGCAAACCAGTTAATATTACTAATAATATTTACAATGATTATATGCCAAGATGGTCGGCAGACGGCTCAAGAATATCATACCAGTCCGATGAGTCCGGAAGCTCAGGCATATATGTTATAAATAGCGATGGAACAGGAAAGACTGCGGTTACAAAAGACAATTTTGAAAACTATGATCCAATATGGTCATATCCTGGAGATAAATTATTTTTTATATCTGACAGGGAAGGTTATTTTGATATTTATATGGCTGATTTAAATGAAAACAGTATTAAGAAATTTACAGATGATAATTACTATGAGGAAAATCTTTCCATATCACCTGATGGCAGTAAAATAGCGTATGCTTCCGGAAATATTGAAAGCACTGTTTTTGAAATATTTATTCTTGACCTAAAGTCAGAAAAAATAGATGCAATGACTTCCCTGAAGTCATACTCTTCAAAACCTCATTGGGTTTATATTGGCAATAGTTTAAAAATCATATTTGAGTCAGACTTATCTGGTCGCATAAATTTATATTCCATGGATTTAAAAGGAAATAACCTGAAAAATATTACAGATAATGATTATGAAAATCGTATCTGTAAATCATCTTGGGGGAATCCATATATATTCCTGCAATCTTTTGATGACTCCGGGAGATGCCTTCTTTCATTGGTAGATTTGGAAATATCTGGACAAAAAGATCTTTTAGGAGACAGGGAAAGTTTTGATATGATAAGGGAAAATGAAACAGATGTGTTAAAAATATTTGAATTTATCGATTTGAACATCCTTATTGCAGGACGGGAATATGCAGATGAGCTTACAGACTTTGCTATGGAATTCAGCGAGAATGAGCTTATTCCCTTTTCTGATAATTATTATGAAGGAAATATGCAGGAAAAATTATTGAGTGAATTTAAAGTTACGGGAGATATAAAGAAACTTGCAAATTCAAACGATAAAGAGATTGTAAAACTTGCGGCTGAAACAATAAACAGGAAATATAAGCTGATAAATACGGGAGGTTCTATCTGCCCTATTATGGACTATTCCCAGTATAAAAAATATTCTCCTTATCTTTCAAAACAAATGAATGATTATATAAATATCATGGCAATCGAAACAGATCATCCTTCAATCATGGATGCCGGGATAGCTATCCCGCTTGATGATTTTGCGCAAAGAATAATATCTTATTATGAGTTTGAACGAAGATATCCGGGATTTATCAGAATCTACAAGATTGTCAATATTTTAAATTGTAGTCTTCAGACTTATTTTGGAGGCATAGACAATACCCCGGTGTTCGATAATAATGACATGATAATACAGCAAAGGCTTGATGGTTTCAGGCAAAATATATTGAAATACAAGAATACAGAATTTGCAAATAAACTGCAGGAATACCTTGATTTGCTTCAATCAGAAGGCTATATGAGAACAGCTAGAATAGAAGAATATATTGAAAACCTGGTATTTTACTGAAAATATGTTTTAGATTGAGGGTTTAATCAATAAACAAAATATTTTTGTAAAAATATGCTCTTATTAGAAATAATTTTTATTTTATAAAAAGATATTTTAGGATTACCGCTTTCAAAAAATGAAAGGAGTCAGACAATGAATACGATTGCTATAGTCACAGACAGCACATCGGATCTTCCAAGAGACATAAGCAAGGAACACAAAATCCATGTCGTACCACTTTCAGTTATGTTTTCATCTAAAAAATATATTGATGACGGTATTGAAATCAAAGAAGAGCACTTTTATGAAATGATTAAAGACTCATCAGAGATGCCGAAAGCAGCACCTCCTTCACCTGGAGATTTTTTAAATGTCTACAGAAGGCTTCTGCAGAACTATAAAGGAATAATATCATTGCATATTTCAAGAAAACTTTCAGGTACCCTTAACTCTGTGGAATTGGCTGTAAGGCAGCTTGAAGAAGGCAAGATACTTTATATGGATTCAGAAGTAGTTCACATGCCTTGCGGGTTTATGGCAATAAAAGCGGCTCAGCTTGCGGAAGAAATCAGTAATCAAGAGGAAATTATCGGCGAACTGGCAGATTTCAGAAAAAAGATAAATTCTTTTTTTATTCCAAAATCCCTGGAAAATCTTATAAAAGGTGGAAGAATTAATAAGATAATGGGGTTATTTGCAAACCTTCTGGAAGTAAAGCCTATACTTACGCTTAAGGATGGAGAAGTATCTTTATATAAGAATTCAAGAAGATGGGAGCTTACAAAGAATGAAGTACTTGATTCGATGGAGAAATTGATTAAAGGTAATAAACGACTGACTGTTTCAATAGGAGATGTGGCTTCTAAAGAAGAAGCAGATGAAATAGAAAGCCGCATACGCCAAAGATTTAATCCTGCAAACCTTATAAGGACAAAAATAGGCATAGTCGTTGGTTCACATCTTGGAATAGGCGGCCTTGGCATTACTTTTTTTGAAGACTAAGACATCATGATGTAAGACAATATTGGAAAAGCTAGTAAGCGATTAACAGATAATTGGTAAAAAATATAAATATGACTTTCATATCAATTTATTTTTAAAGACTGATTTTTAAATCAATGTCAATTTGATGACAATCAGTAAGTTAGGGTATTATCATTTATCCTTTTCTTATTCATTAAGGAATTCTTTTAATGAATCTGCTTTTTTAGATTTTCTTAGCTTGGTCAGAACTTTAAATTCTATCTGTCTTATTCTTTCGCGTGTAAGAGAAAATTCCCTGCCTACTTCTTCAAGTGTTCTGGGATGTCCGTCACTGAGACCATATCTTAAAAGAATGATTTTCTTCTCCCTGTCTTTAAGAGTATCCAAGACTTCATTGATATTATTTTGAAGCATGCTGAAAGCAGCTGCATCTGGAGGTGTTACTGTTTCAGAATCCTCAACAAAATCACTTAAATGCGTTTCGTCATCATCTCCTATAGGTGTATCAAGAGAAATAGTATCCTGGGCGATTTTCATGATTTCTCTTACCCTCTCTGCCGTAATTTCTAATTTTTCAGCAATTTCTTCTGCACTGGGCTCCCTTCCAAGCTCCTGCAGGAGCTTCCTTCTGGAGCGTATATATTTATTAACATTTTCAATCATATGTACAGGAACCCTGATTATTCTGGCTTGGTCAGCTATTGCTCTTGTCACTGCCTGACGTATCCACCATGTAGCATAAGTAGAAAATTTAAACCCTCTTTTATAATCATACTTCTCAACTGCCCTCATAAGGCCCAGGTTGCCTTCCTGAATCAGATCTAAAAACAACATTCCTCTGCTTACATATTTTTTAGCTATGCTTACCACCAGTCTTAAATTAGCTTCTATAAGCTTGCTTTTTGCCTCCTGGTCGCCATTTTCTATTCTTTTTGCAAGAATAATTTCTTCAGCTGCGGTAAGCAATCTCTCTTTGCCAATAGTTCTTAGATACATTTTTATCGGATCACCATTAAAAGAATTAGATGCTTTCGCTGCTCTTGTTTTTTTAAGCCCTGGCTTTTTATTGTAATCCTTATCTTCATCTGGATTGATTTGTTTAAAATATGAAAGATCATCCAAATCATCTAATAAACTCTTTTTATATTTTAAATTGACTTCTTCTAAAGTTTTATCTATTTTATAATCCCGTAAAAAAGTTTTTCTTTTTTCTTTTTTCTGGATTTTTAAATCATCTATTTCACAGCTGGCTCTTGTCATTGGAATTCAAACATCTCCTTATATTAAATTTATAAACAATCTTTGAGATTACTTTAACTACAACATTAATCTGTACATGAAAATAAAAAAATTTATTTCAGGATAGATAATATTTTATCGGGGCTTTATAAAGTAATGACCTAATCTAATAAAATTACTATTTAAAAATATAAATCAAGCATATTCTTTATTAATCTCATTGTCAAATTTATTAACTATAGGATATTGAAATAAGATTTTAATCATATTGATATGGAATAAGATCAATTATGGGAATTAAATATTGAACAATATTGTAATCGCAATCGATATATGTTATATACATATATTATGTAATAAACATATAAATTTCAGCTTTACTGGGGAAAATGATAAGGATATAAATATAAATAATTAAAATAAACAGATTAAAAATGAAACAAAAAATAGCAATGAATTCAAATAAAGATGTTGAAAAACATTCATTTAAATGCGGGAGACAGAAAAGATTTTTAATTCCATCGATTCTCTTGCTTTTGCTTGAGAAACCTTCTCATGGCTATGAGCTTATGGAAAAATATCCGGAATTTGGTTTTACTGATACTGGTCCTGATGCCGGTGCCATATATAGGACATTAAAATCACTTAAGTCTGACGGTTTTGTTGAATCTAAATGGAATACAGGAAATACAGGTGCAGCAAAAAAAATATATTCCATAACCGGAAAAGGCAAAATATTATTGAAGAATTGGGCAAAAGAAATGAATGAAAAGAAAAACAGCATCGTGGTTTTTTTAGAAAGATATAAAAAATCAAATAAGGCATTAGCCGAAACAGGCAAAAAACTTTTTTAAGAAAATAATTAACAAAATCATTAAAGGAGAATTAAAGTGGGTGTTCAATTTGTAATTCTAAGATTTCTTCATGAGTTAGCAACTGTAATATGGATAGGTGGAATGATATTTCAGGCTATTGCTCTTACTCCGGTATTAAAAAAAATGGAAAAGAATCAGCAGCTGCAAATAAGAAACAGTGTTGTTAAGATTTTTGGCAGAGTAGGGATAATAAGCATTGCCGTTCTTGCCATAACAGGTATCATTATGTCTGTAGGTAAAACAAACAGCGGGATTTCCATGTTAAGCTCATATGGGACAATATTGATAATAAAACATATTATCACCGCTATTTTAATAGTTCTTTCAATGGTAAATGCATTTGCCATTATGCCTAGAATACTGAAAATCACCGCATCAGGTGAGGAATTAAAAGTAAAAAAAGCAAAAAAGAAGATGATGCTAATATCTTTTCTAAACCCATTTTTAGGTGTAGCCATAATACTTTTATCGGCAGTCCTTGCTTTTCTGGCAAAATGAAACAATTTATAATCTATAAGATAATAATATTGAATTTATAAATAAAAATTATTTTTTTGTTTTAAAAAAAATAATCAATGTTTTAAAAGGGGGTAATCATGATTGAAAAAAAATATTCTTATAAATTAACGGATGCAAAGACTATAGAAAGAATTATTTCAGATGAAAATCTGGACATAAATCATATGGTTCTTCCAAAAGGAGAATCCCTTCCTGAACATTTTTCTAATTCAAATGTCTATTTGATAATTGCAAACGGCAGACTGACAATAAAATTAAATGAGCAAAAAGAGGCTACATACGAAAGAGGAGATATTATTAATGTGCCATTTAAGATAAGAATGCTGATATATAATGAGCATGAAGAATTATTGGAATTTTTTGTTGTTAAATCTCCCAGTCCGAAAAAAATGAAATAATAGGAAAATAGTTAATAAAAATACCTGATTTCTTTATAATCCTGAATTTATTACAATATTATTTTTATTTTAAAATTCATAGATTTCATTTATATATCTGTGAAATTTTAGTATTTTTTTAAAATTAATAGTATATTACTTGATTGCAATGCATTTAGAACCAATAACGTTATTAAATTAGTAAAAATTAATTGAAGGAATTGAAGCAGACAAATGGGTTTAGAATATGATATTGATAAAGGAATGGCAAAAGATAATATTGTGTTAAACAGAGTAGCAAAAATAGCTTATTTCTCTATGGAAATAGGCATTGAAGAAAAAATACCGACTTATAGCGGCGGTCTGGGAATACTTGCAGGAGATACGCTAAAATCCTGCGCAGACTTAAGCGTACCTATAGTGGGTGTTACCATACTTTCCGAAAAAGGTTATTTCCACCAGGAAATCGATATGGAAGGCAATCAGATAGAGCTGCCGGTTCATTTTCCCGTTGCCGATGTTTTAAAATCATTACCTGAAACTGTTTCAGTAAATATCGAGAAAAGGGAAGTAAAAATACGTGCCTGGCTTTATCAGTACGAGGGGATAAACAAATACAATGTGCCGGTTATTTTTCTTGACACAAATATTGAGTCAAATTCTCAGTGGGATAGAGAAATAACTAAATTTCTTTATGGCGGAGATGAGCGATACAGGCTTGCGCAGGAAATAATTCTCGGTATAGGCGGCATAAGAATGCTTGGAAAGCTCGGGTATAGCGAAATAGATATTTATCATATGAATGAAGGGCATGCAGCCCTCAGCACGATTGAATTATATTCTAAGTTTAAAGATATTGAAAAAGTAAGGGAAAAATGTGTTTTCACGACCCATACACCGGTTGCAGCAGGACATGACCAATTTGAATTGTCACTTGCAAAATCTATGATTGGAGATATTATGCCGGAGTCAATTCTTAATGATATAACTTTATATGATAAGCTGAATATGACAAAGCTTGCTCTTTTTTTTAGCCACTACATAAACGGGGTTGCAAAAAAACATGGCGAGGTATCCAGAATGATGTTTCCGGGATATTCAATAGATTCCATAACGAATGGCGTTCACGCTGCGACCTGGACAAGCGCCTCATTCAAAAGATTATTTGATAAATATATTCCAGGATGGATGTCTGACCCGTTTATCCTAAGGTCAGCTTTCAGCATAAATCCAGACGAAATATGGAGCGCACACAAAGAATCAAAAAAAATATTGATAGATTATATCAACCAGTCAGGTGCATGCGATATGAATAGCGATGATTTTACTATAGGTTTTGCAAGAAGGCAGACTGCATATAAAAGACCTGACCTTTTAATATCATATCCGGAAAAACTTATAGAAATATCAAAAAAGGTTGGTCCGATTCAGGTAATTTATTCCGGCAAAGCTCATCCGAAAGATTATTCAGGGAAAGAAGCAATAAAAAAAATCTGCCAGCTGACTAAAAAAATAAATAAAGACATAAAAATATATTTCATTCCCAATTACGATATTTCAATTGCAAAAATGATGGTATCAGGGGTCGATTTATGGCTTAATACACCTCAGAGACCAAATGAGGCATCCGGGACTTCAGGCATGAAAGCAGCTTGCAATGGAATCCCTCAGCTCGGCACTCTTGATGGATGGTGGATTGAAGGATGTATAGAAAATATTACTGGATGGTCGATAGGACCAGAAAATCTGCAGGAAAATCAACATTCGGACTATGAAGTTGACAGCAAAGATTTATATAATAAACTTGAAAATAAAATAATACCCAAATTTTATAATGATAAAGACAGTTGGATAAAAATAATGAGAAGGTGCATAGCTATAAACGGCTCTTTCTTTAATACTAACAGAATGGTTCAGCAATATGTATTAAACGCTTATTTCAAGTAAAGGGGATGTATAATTTGGCTCTCTCTAGGATGATATTCAAGCAGATTGATTCAGGAGGAGACAGAAATTTTGCCTACCTTATCGGCGACGCAGCAACAAAAGAAGCTATTTTAATAGACCCTTCGCCAGATACTGAAGCCGTATCTGAAGCAATTGAAAGTTCTGGTCTGGAATTAAAATATCTGATAAATACTCATTATCATTACGACCATTCATCAGGAAACGAATGTTTTAAAGTAAGTAAAAAGGGAAATCCTGTAAAGCTAATAAACTGCAGCAAAGAGATTGAAATAAAAGATGAATACACTTTAAAACTTGGCGAAATAGAAATAAGACTTATTCCTACTCCGGGGCATACCCCGGATTCTATCTGCATCAAGGCAGAAAACAAACTTATAACCGGAGATACTCTTTTTGTTGGAAAGATAGGAGGTACTTATAATAAAAAAGAAGCAGAATCCGAATTTGAAAGCCTGAAAAAACTGATGCTTTTATCACCTGATACAGAAATATGGCCGGGCCACAACTATGGAACAAGGCCAAGTTCTACTATAAAAGATGAAATAAATGATAATCCGTTTATAAAAAGATTAAGTAATTTCAGTGATTTTTTATGGCTAAAGGAAAACTGGGCAGCATATAAAAAAGAACACGGACTTGTCTGATACCCTGGTACTAGTTAAAAAATAATTTTAAACAAGATGTCATCAAAAGAAACAATACTATCCAAATCTAAATATATTACAGGTATTCAATGCCTGAAATATCTGTGGTATCTGATAAATGAACCTGATTTGATCCCTCTGCATGATGAAGCTGCATTATTCCGATTTCAACAAGGTCATGAAGTAGGAGAACTGGCAAAATCACTTTATCCGGACGGAGTAGAAATAGAACATGGCTCAGATATAAAAGCAGAGCTTGAAACTGCCAGAAAGCTAACCGGTCTTGAGCAAAACAACAATAAACCTGATTATAACAGAATAGAGGAATCCGCAGTTGTGCAATTGAAAAAAAACCGCAGACCACTTTTTGAACCGGCTTTTTCATATAAGAACTCTTTTGCCCGTGCCGACATTCTCGTACCGGTTGAACCTGATATTTGGGATATAGTAGAAGTAAAAAGTTCGACTTCGATAAAAGAAATTAATTTGCATGATATAGCGTTCCAGAAATATTGCTATGAGGGGGCAGGACTGAAGATAAGAAAATGCATCATTATGCATATCAATAAAGATTATATAAAAGAACAGGGAAAAATAGATCCCCATAAATTTTTTATAATGGAGGATGTAACTGAAAACTCCAGGATGATGCAATTAGATGTTGGAAAGAACATAAGAATTATGCTTGATATGGTAAATAAGAAGGAAAGCCCGCAAGTAGAAATAAGTAAAAACTGTTATAGCCCGTATGAATGTCCTTTAAAAAAAGTGTGTTGGGATTTTTTGCCTGAAAAAAATGTCTTTGAGCTTTACAGAGGCAAAGATCTTGCTTTTTCCCTGTATGACAGAGGAATTATTGAGATTTCCCAGATAAATGAAACAAACATTTTAAATCCTGTTCAGAAAATACAGCATATGACAGTCCGGCAAAAGAATACATTTATAAATGAAGACAATATCAGGCATTTTTTAAACAGGCTAAAATATCCTTTATATTTTCTTGATTTTGAAACTTTTGCAACTGCAATACCAAAATATACAGGTTTAAAGCCATATCAGAATATACCGTTTCAATATTCATGTAATAAAATTCAGTCTATTTTTGATACAAACCAGGAAAACTTCTATTTTCTTGCTGATAATAATGGAAGTGATCCAAGAAAGCAATTTTTAAAAAGTCTTAAAAAAACTTTAGGCTATCGTATTACAGAAACTGGCGGCATAAATGACATCAAATATCCCTCAGGTTCAGTACTTGTATATTATGAAAGCTTTGAAAAGAATATACTCCATGAGCTTGCTGATGCATTTCCTGAACATGCCTCATGGATAGAGCATGCTATTTCAAGAATAGTTGATTTGTATGAACCTTTCGGTAAATTTTATTACTATAACTCAAGCCAGAAAGGAAGCACATCTCTTAAATATGTTCTGCCTGCCTTGACCGGTATCAGTTATGATGACATGGAAATAAGCAATGGCCAGCAGGCAAGCTTAAGTTTTCTTGATATAAGTTTTTTAAATGGAAAAGACAGGGGAATAAGTCAGGAACATGTCAATAAAATAAGAAAAGATCTCCTGGATTATTGCGGTCTTGATACAGAAGGGATGATTTTTATTTTAAGAAAGCTTTATAAGCTTGTTAATCAATAAATACCCATTATTTTATTTATTATCTTCCTTATTATCTAGTAAATAATAACGTTTGCTTCTTCATTGAAGGGATTCTGTCTTAAAGCAAGTGAATAAAGATAGGGGTAGGAAATTTTTAAATGCTCCAAATATGAAATCCATTCTTTTATCAGCAGATTATAAGCTCTTTTAAAATCTCCTTTAATATGATTAAGGTCGCTTTCAGGCTGATTATCAAAAGAATTCCTGCATGAAAGTTCTTCTGTAATGTGGAATACTGCCCATAATAATTCAGTAAAAGTTTCATGCTCAAGAAGATTCGGGTTTTCAAGAAGTCTGAGTAAAAAATCTCTTTTTTCAAGCAGGAATAATTTTATTTCAACCTCATTATCACATGTAAGGTTTAACCTGCTTTCATATTTTGTTATATTATTTTTAAAAGCTATATAATCATTTTTCTTCCAGCTGCTTATTTTATTTAATTCATATGCAATATCTCCGGATTTACTATCAAATTTTCTATGGCGTGCAAGAAGTGTGATTCCGACTTCGCTGAAAAAAGCACCGATGACCATATTTAATTTATATAATTTTGATTTTCTTTCCCTCTGGTTTAATAAAGAATCTAATAAGAGAGTCACAAAAAGAACATTTAAAGGCAAAAACGCAAGATCCATGAAGAAATAAAAAAATATATTGCGTGAATCTCTGAAAATTAGGAAATTTATAGTATATACAGATAGTGAAATGATTATGAGTATGATTGCCAGTACTAGCTTCCAGTTTATTTTTTTATTCATATATTTCCCTTTTTTATTATTAAAAAATTTAAATAATTAATTAAGATTAATCATAAATGAAATTCATATTAACGTATTATTAAGGATTATATTTATTTGCGCCAGAAAAAGAAAAACAAAAAAATAAACTTATCTTTCTTTAATAAATTTGTATATTTCGCTCAAAGCATCTGCTGCATTTTTATTAATCACCAGAAATGCCTGGCTGTCAAAACAAGTTCTGTCCCTGTTTATTATGATAAATTTTTTTGCCAGCATCGGCAGAGTATTTACAGGCCCTACTTCCAGACTTGAACCTATTACCATCATAAGGTCCGAGGTCATTGCTTCTTCCCTGGCTTTATAGAATTGCTCATTTAATTCATCACCGAATAAAATCACGCTTGTCCTTAATATGCTTCCGCATTCCGGGCATAGGGGAGGTATCTGTTTGCGCAGCACCTTCTTGTATAATGTTAAAAAAGAATATTCATTTTTGCAGAAAACACAATAAGCTTTTTTCATATTGCCGTGTACTTCGTAAATATTCTTGCTGCCGGCAAGTTTATGCAAATTGTCTATATTCTGGGTTATAAGCGAACTTATTATCCCGTTATTTTCCATTTCAGCTAAAATATAATGAGCTTTATTGGGTTTTATTTTCTGACCGTTTTTTAATATAGAAAGCAGCTGAATTGCTAGCTCATAAAATTTTTCAGGATTTTTGTACAAAAATTCTCTTGAAAGAAGGCTTGAATCAAACCTATTCCAGAGACCGGTCTTTTTACTCCGGAAATCAGGAATACCGCTTTCAGTAGATATGCCGGCTCCTGTCAGAATAGTGATTTTATTGCTGTCATTAATTATCCCGGCTATTGATTTAAATTTATGATCCGCCATCATGCATTGATTATTTTTCTTATGCAATAATAATTATTCTAATTAAAAAAATATTTGTTTTTATAAATATCTTTATATTATTAGATATTACTATATGCGTGCATAAGTAGTAAAATTAAAATAATATTTTTTGTAATTATTAAGAAACTATAATTTTAAAAAATACGATTAAGGAGAGGAAATATGGCAATAGCAAAAGTATCGGAAATCAAAGTATCTTCAAAAGACAGTTTTGATGATGCAATCAAAACAGGGATAGCCAGAGCTAATAAAACCTTAAAAAATGTTAAATCCGCATGGGTAAAAGATCTGGAAGTAAGCGTGGATGAAAACGGAATGATTTCAGAGTACAAGGTTTTACTGAAAATTACATTTATTCTTGAAGAACTTTAATTGCGGCTGCTTTGAATATTAATGAATATTTATTTTCAATTTTCTTAATAGAAGTAAATATGTTATAAAAAAAGTAAACTTGCTTTTGATAAAGATAAAAGACCTTAAGGATTATTATTTTGTTTACGAAAATAAAAGATTTTTTTAAGGAAATAATCCTCACGATAGGGCCAATAATTTTTATTGTGACTATTCTTCAGTTTACTCTGGTAAAAATGCCATGGATGATGTACCTTAGATTTTTACTTGGGGCATTTATGGTAATTATAGGGCTTACTCTTTTACTGAAAGGCCTTAAGATAGGGCTTGTTCCGGTAGGAGAAATGATAGGTTCTGCAATGACATCAAAAGGGTCGGTTACCCTTCTTTTATTTCTCGGTTTTTTAATAGGATTTGCAGTAACTATCGCTGAGCCTGATGTAATTGTTCTCTCAACTCATGTAAATACAGTATCTTCAGGACAGATAGATAAATTGCTGCTTGTTTCCGTTATCGGGATAGGGGTAGGTTTCTTTATATTAATTTCATTTTTAAGGGTTCTTTTAAAAATACCTATAATCTATATATTACTTGGCGGTTATCTGACGATATTGATTCTTTCTTTTTTTACCAAAGGAAATTATATTCCGATAGGATTTGATGCGGGCGGAGTCACTACCGGACCGGTTACTGTTCCATTTATTATGGCTCTTGGCATGGGATTTGTGTATTCGCTTGGCGGAAGATCAAGAACTTCTGAAGGGTTCGGCTACATAGGCCTTGCTTCGATAGGACCAATAATTTCAGTTATGATCCTTGGGGTGATATACAATTGAGCGAATTTTTTATTACTTCAGATTTTATAAGCTTGATAATAGAAATACTTATAGCGCTGTCTCCTCTTTTTCTGATTTTTATTATTTTTCAGATTTTTGTCTTTAAACTGTCTGCAAAAAGATTTCTAAGTATTGTAAGTGGTTTTGTAATGGTTTTTTTCGGGCTGATTCTCTTTCTTTTTGGAGTGAAAATAGGGTTTGTCCCTGTTGGTAATTTTATCGGAAAAACGATAGGGGGAAGTTCTTTTAACTGGCTTCTGATCCCAATCGGGTTTGCGCTTGGTTTTGTCGTCACTTTTGTTGAACCTGCTGTTAGAATACTTTGCACTGAAATAGAGAAATATTCAAATGGATTTATAAAGGAAAAATATATTCTATTTACTCTTTCATTCGGGGTTGCAATTGCTGTTGCTCTTGCTATGGCAAAAACAATATTTGCAATTTCGCTGATATATATACTGATTCCCGGCTACCTTCTGGCTTTTATAGCCGGCCCGACTTTTACATCGCTTGCGTTTGATTCGGGAGGAGTTGCAACCG
>JAQVJB010000102.1 GCA_028695395.1 Actinomycetota bacterium
ATATCAGTAAAAAGCAATCCAGATGAATACTGAAAAAGATACCTTTAAAGATTATATTTTACAGATTCCTAATTTTCTGACGTTTTTTCTTGTCCCGATTTCCTTTTTGTCCATTGCACCTGCACTTATTGAGATTGCAAAGGAATTGGATACTACTCCGGAGACAATGAACCTGGTATTTACCTTTTTCCCTGCCGGGATGGTAGCAGGACAGCTTACTTCAGTTTTCTATAACCGCAGATTCAGGCGCTCGCTTATTATTATGACAAGCTATATTCTGCTTATTTTCCTTAATCTTTCGTTGTTTTTTGCACAGCATTTTGCCATATATTTTGTTCTCAGTATTTTTTGCGGCTACCTATTGGGAATAAACTATGTTCAAGCAACAGAGAATATACTTGCGTGCAAGATAAAGAATAAGGACAGAATAGTGACTCTTATGGTAACCTTTTATCCCATAGGTGCGCTCATAGCCCCTTTCTTATCATCTCTTCTTGTCAGAAATGGAATCAGCTGGCGCTACACATATATAATAATTGCCGTCATGATTTTAATAACAGCAGTATCATATTCCCTTCTTTCACTGAAAGGCCAGAACAGGATAATAGCCAATACAGTTCAGAGAGTTACATTTAAAGAAATTTTCACTGACAGAAACACAAATATATCTTATATGATCTTACTTCTTATCGTAATAATCTATATTATGGGTGAAACAGTTTTTGGCAACTGGACACCGACTTATCTCAGGCTTGCCAAAGGGCTTGACATCCAGTCTGCTGCTCTGAGCGTAACCCTGTTTAATATCTTTGTAGTTATAGGAAGATTTATAGCAAGTTCGCTTGCCGGCAAAATCAAAGCAAAAACAATTATGCTTACCATATCTATCCTGGCCATTTTTTCTGCAATTCTTTTTGTTATATCAGACTCAAAATTATTTATATATATAACTGTTAGCCTTGTAGGATTAGGCTACTCAGCAATGTATCCTTTGCTGGTATCAACAGGAAGCACTCTATATCTAAAAGGAAGGGGCATGCTTTCGTCAATGATTTTTGCAGCAGGATACGGAGGCAAGACTATCACTCCCTTTATTACGAAAGCAATTGCCGAAAGAAATCTCACTTTATCGATTCTGATTGCAGCAGTGTTTTCAGGTGTTGCCGCCTTTTTTATAATATTCCTTATTGTATTTGAAAAAAGAAGAGTTTTGACAAAAAATTAAAATATAAATATAGTCCTAAATATGTTTTTATTTTAGTATTTTACTAATTGAAAAAAGCCATAGAAAAATAAAATTATCAAAGTGGAGGAAAAATGACAGAAAAATGTGCAGAATGCGGAGTTGAGCTTCCGGAAAACTCAGAATCAGTTTATTGTGCCAAATGTGATGCAATATTGGATAAAAAATTTGAGAAAATAGAGATGAATCTTATCGTTTACAAGGAAATATCTAATGATGAAATTGAAGTTTTAAAAAAGTTCGATAAAGAAGATATTGTAAGCCTTTATCTAAAATTATATGACAGCTACAGAGAAGACGGGGATTTTAATGAATACGAAGCATCTTTGCTGAATAAAATACAAAGTGTTTTTGCTTTAACTGAAAAAGAGATAGGGAGTGATAAGATAGTCCACTTTGACGGAACCAAAGCTACTAAAAAAAGAAAACCACTTGAATGCATAAAATGCGGAAAACCTGTTCTCCAAGATGATTTTGTGTTCTGTCCTTACTGCGGCTTCCGCCTGGATTAAAGGAACCAAGGGAATCAGAAGTAGGCGTATAATCTTGTTCATCTTGGCTAATCAGGCAAAAGATTTATATAATATTCGGCAGGCAGAACTTATACATGACTCATCAGATATGATGGATAATCTGGATTGTTTTATAACCTTGTTTGTTTATATATAAAGAAGCATGGATTTTATTCTTTATTATCAATATGCCAAATAAACATAACTGTTAACTGCTGTTTCAAAATCATTTATAGAGTCTGTCGTAAATATTAAGGAAAAGCTCATACTGTTTTTCATAATAAGTTTTATCATGATTCTGTGGTTTATAAACAGTTTTAACCTTGACAGATTTTTTAACGGCTTCTTCTATGCTTCCAAAAAACCCCAGATCTGCAGCTGCAAGAATAGCGCTTCCAAGAGAAGCTGCCTCTTTTGATTCCATCACCATAACTTCCATGTCAAGCACATCAGCTTTCATCTGGTTCCAGACTTCACTATTGGAACCGCCTCCGCTTGAAATTATTTTTTCAGATTTAATATTTATCTGTTCAAGATATCTTAGGTTTTTCTTTAAAATAAAGCATATGCCTTCCATGACTGCTTTTGCAAAATGGATATTGCTATGAGAAACATTGATTCCATAAAAAACGCCTCTTGCATCCGGATTATATTCAGGAGAATTTACTCCTACAATATAAGGAAGAAAAACAGGATCACCTGCCTGGGGAAGCAGGTTTTTTACTTCATCATCCATCTGTTTAAAGGATATTTTTTCAGCAAAATTATTTTTAAACCATTCAAGGCTTATTCCCCCGCTTTCAACTATCGGCAGCATCACATAGGTATTTTTTATAGCATTATAATGGCACGGGATTCTATATTTATTAATATTGGGCTTGTTTACAACAGCACATATAACCATTACGGTGCCGGTTGTCTCACCGATGACTCCGGGATTGATATTACCTGTACCTATCATCCCTGCCATCTGGTCAAGACAGCCGCAATTTACCGATACGTCTGAAGACAATTCAAGAATTTCAGAATTCTCTTTTCTAAGAAGCCCTGCTCTTTCACCAGGTTCTTTAAGTTCCGGCAGCCTTTCTGTGTCTATTCCGAGAAAATCGAGCATTTCATTCCAGTAAGTCTTCCTGCTTATATCAAAGTAATAGCTGAAATTATATATTGAAAATTCCGAAATAAACTGTCCGGTCAGCTTATATATGATGAAATCTTTTAAAAGAAGAAACTTGTATGCTTTATCATATATCTGTTTTTCATTATTTTTCATCCAGAGTATTTTTGATGCCGGCCATGTTGTAATAATATCAGGCTGACCTGTAATGCTATATGCTTTTTCTATATTGAATTCACTGCGGATAGCACTTACTTCCATAGTTGAACGACTGTCAAGCCAGGAAATTGCATTACGCAGAGGACGTCCATCTTCATCAACAGGAACTATTGTCTCAGCCTGGCTGCTTAAAGATATTGTTAAGACATTTTTGCGATTTATACTTGATTTTAAAAGGAGCTCTTTAATCCCATTAAGGCATAACTGCCAGTACTGAAGAGCATCAAATTCTATATAATTTCCATCTATTTTTAAATCATAGCTAACAGAATGTATGCATATTTCATTAAGATCTTTGTCAAACAACCCGAACTTTATTAAAGTAGTGCCGAGATCAATGGTTATTATATATTTATTTTCAGTCATCTTTCACCTCTTAAATATAAAAGTAGCCAGAGAGAACCAAGATACGTATGATTTGGCTCTCTATTAGATACATATAAATAGAACAATTTATAATTTTGCATATTATTAACCATATTATTAAAATAATACATTTGAAATGACTGATTGTTTACAAATTTCTATCTCTGTTATTATAAAATTTCTGATTTAGCCATGTATTTCTTTTTTCGATTTTATATATCCTGTCTATAAATAAAACAATTTCCCTATTTGTTAAAGTTTATCAGATAATAAATTTCTTATCTGGACTCACCATTTTGATATTGATCCAAATTATACGTCCTCTTGTACTCCGTCATCCTGGTCATCTTGGTTGCTGTCCGCTTGCCCTTTTTTATCACCTGGCAAGCTCCGTTCCTCTCCAGATGGAAGCGCCTGGACTTTATTTAATCTGCGCTCTATACTTCTTGTTTTTGATGTTGCAGTCTCAATATTATTGGTTGCCTCCTGTAGTTTTTTATGGGTTTTTTCCAATATGTCGCCGAACTTGCCGAATTCCTTCTTAACAGTACCAAGTATTTCCCATACCTCGCTTGTTCTTTTTTCAATTGCCAGAGTCTTGAATCCCATCTGCAGACTGTTTAATAATGCTGCAATTGTAGTAGGCCCGGCAATAACTACCCTGTAGCTGCCCTGCAAAAATTCAACAAGACCTGCCCTTCTTATTACCTCAGCATACAATCCTTCAATAGGCAGAAACAGGATTGCAAAATCGGTAGTATATGGAGGATCAAGATATTTATTTTTAATATCTTTGGCTTCTGACTTTATCCTTACTTCCAATGCTTTCCCAAGTTTTTCTATCATTTCAATATCAGAATTTTCCTGAGCCTCTACCAGTTTCTGATAGTCCTCTATGGGAAATTTTGCATCAATAGGCAGCCATATATATTCCACTTTTTCATCCTTGCCAGGAATTTTTATTGCAAATTCTACCCTATCGCTGCTGCCCTTTTTTGTGCAGACATTGAGCTCATACTGCTCAGGGATAAGTATCTGTTCTAAAAGATTGCTAAGCTGCACTTCTCCCCAGGTTCCCCTTGATTTTACATTTGTAAGAACCTTCTTTAAGTCCCCTACTCCCGAAGCCAGATTCTGCATTTCTCCCAGACCTTTATTGACCTGCTCCAGCCAGTCACTTACAAGTTTAAACTTCTCGCCCAGCCTCTTCTCAAGGGTATTCTCCAGCTTCTCTTCAACTGTCTGCCTCATTTTTTCCAATTTCTCGCTATTATCTTTCTGGATATTTTCAAGCTTTCCTTCAACTGTCTGCCTCACCTTCTCCATCTTTAATTCGTTCTTATCTGTTAGTTCCGCAAGCTTTTTTGAAAATAGTTCGAAACTTTCAGTCTGTTTTGCTGAAAAATCCGACAATCTGTTTTCTGTACTTTCATTGAAAATTTTAAAGGAATCCCTTAGTTCCTCTCTGGTGCTTTTCAGGCTCTGCGCACTTTCTATCCTGTTCCTTGAAATCTCATCCCTGACTGATTTTTCTATTCTTTCCTGGTCCCTGCCAATAAGAGCCAGCAGCTCATGGATCTTTTTTTCGTGAGAAGAGGATTTTCTTATAATCTGCATAATGAGGATAACAAGTGATATTAATATCAATATCACGAACAATATAATAAATAGTGTATCAGTCATTTATGCTCCTGTATTTTTTAATTAATATGCAATCTGCTGTTTTTTATTTTAAT
>JAQVJB010000103.1 GCA_028695395.1 Actinomycetota bacterium
TTTGAAATGATTGTCAAAAGTAAACACTTTATCAATATTGTAATTATCCAGTATGTAGAAACTCGAATAATCAGTCAGGCTTATTTTTTTCTTTTCAGCAGCAATAAGGTTACTTAGGCTGTTATTATGGATTTTCTCATCTATCCAGATAATTCTGACTATAGGCAGCATTAACTTCTTAAAATCCTTAACGGCAGACAGTCCTATTACTTTTTGTAATAAAAATATTGTTTCCAGCATCACATAATCGGAAGTTAAAAAATCTACATTATCTTTAGATGCTTTGGAAAATAAATCAAAAGCCAGACTATGAAAGTCATCATCAGAATCAATTAATGCTATAAAAGCACAGGTATCTATAAAAACATTCATTTTTACTTCTGCCCTTCATCTTTAAATGCCTTTTCAAGATAGTCATCATGCTTTAGCGACAAATCTTTTTTTCCTGAAGAATACTTCCCTACAAGGCTCAATGCATCCCTGACAAGTATTTCGCGAGGAACTGCTGAAATTGTGGAAGTGTAAACAGAAATGGCTTCTCTTACAGCTTCAGCCATGGAAATATTTTTTTCTGAAGAAATCTCTTTTAATAATTTATATTGGTCTTCAGTTAACTGAATCTGGGTTCTTTTCATAGTGATTACATATTAGCAATTATGTAATCATGCTGTCAATATTCATTGTAAAAAGAAATAAGGCAGATTTATGATTTCAAATTAAAATAATGAAATCTGATTAACATAATAAAATCAGGAATTAAAAGTAATATTCTTTATATTTTTTGTAGTAATCAAAGGTTTTTTCAAGTCCTTTGCAAAGGGAAACTTCTGGCTGCCATCCAAGCTCATGTTTTATTTTTGAGTAATCGGAATAAAAATCACCTATGTCTATCATTTTTCTTTCTTCAGGAAAAGGTATTTCGGTAAAGCTGCCGCTTCCGGCAATTTCTATCATCATTTTTACGAGGTCTTTCAGGGAAACCGGCTCGCTACCGCCAAGATTGTAGAAATTCCCATTTGACTGCTCTGAAGCACCTGCTATCAGAAAGGCGTCAACAACATCATCAACAAAATTAAAATCCCTTACCTGGCCTCCTCCGCCAAAAAGCTTTATTTCGCTGTTTTCAAGTATCTGCTTTATAAACCAGCCGATAAAACCCTGCCTGTTGTGCTTGAGTAACTGCCTTGGACCGTAAGTATTAACAAGCCGAAGTGATGCTGCCCTTATGCCATAAACATTATTATAAAGTATGTGGTACCATTCCCCTGCCATTTTGTTGATGCCGTTTACATCAGTCGGATGGACTATGTGGTCTTCGTCAACCGGCAGGTAATTTGGTTTGCCGTATTGCTGTCTTGTTCCCGCATATACTATCTTTACGTCTTTGTTATTGTGCTTGCATGCTTCAAGTATGGTAAGCTGGCTTTTGCTGTTTATCTCAAGGTCTGTCCATGGATCTATCATACTGTCTATATGGCTTACCTGTCCGGCAAGATTAAATATTATATCCTGCCCCTTTACAAGATAAAGCATGGTGGGATAAGTCCTGACATCTGCGATATTAAGCCGGATTTTGTCTTTTACCGGTTCGAGGTTAAATATATTGCCGCCATATTCTTCAATAAGAGAATCAACTACCAGGACATCTGCCCCAAGCTCACAAAGCCTTATTGCAAGATTGCTTCCTATAAAACCGGCTCCACCCGTTATGAGGACTTTTTTATTCTTATAAAAATCCAGGACTTCTTTTAAGTCTGCAGGTTTTACGTCGCTTTTGTTGTTTTCTTCGTTTTCCCTTAACTTTTTTAAATAATCAAATTTGGAATTGTTATTTTGTTTTTTATCTTTTCTGCAATCCATATTTTTAATAAAAAAATCCTTTATGCCTTTTAATATTTCCGGAATATAGACATTATATAAATAATTATTATTAATTTATGACTGATAATTAGGTATTATATAACACAGGAAGATTTTTTAATATTTCATATTTTGCAGGCAATATTTTCTATAAATTGCGGTTATTCAGGTTTAATAATAATTCAGGAGAAAAAATGCTTGACGAGCTATATATTTTAAAGAGATATTAAAAATCTTTTAAAAGAAAATCCTGATTTACAATATTTAAAAGAATGGGCAATAAGCTGGGTCTGGCCGAACTGCTTGAGGAGGCTTTGGTTGACTGATACAGTAAAAAAATGTAGACAAACTATATAAGGGAATGCTCAGTAAACTACCTGGAGAAAAAAGGTTGCTTATGAGCTTTTCCTCTTTAAATCTGGCAGCCGAGTTAATGCTAAGCAGTTTAAAAAACAAGTATACTGATGATAAAGATATAAGAAACGATGAGTTAAAAAGCATTTTAAAATTTATGCTGAACCGGGCAGAGCCTTTAATATTCTTTTCTTATCTTTATCCTGTACCAGAGCTTGAGAAGATGGATGCCGGTAGTAAAAATCCTTTTAAAATTAAAGAACTGTGATTTGCCGCTTACACGGTAATAATGATTGACAGGAACTTCCGCAAACCTTGCCCCCCTCATTGTAAGCTTGCTTATCATCTCTACACAGACTATGCCGCTGTTATAGCGCAGCTCCAGATTTTCAAAAAGCGACCGCCTCATAAGCCTGAAATCGCAGTCTACGTCTTTTATCTTAAAACTGAAAAGCATCCTTGTAACATAATAATACATCCTGCCGATTATTTTCCTGTAAAGAGGGTCGTTTCTTTCAATCTTATAGCCATTGACTATATCGGCTTCATCACTCATAGCCTTTATAAGGCTTTCAAGCTCAAGAGGATTGTATTGCGCATCTCCGTCAGTATAAAAGATAAACTCATATTTTGACCCGTATATGCCGCTTTTAATCGCTCCGCCATAGCCTTTGTTCTTCTGATGAGTAATTATTTTTAAATTTTTTATCTTGGGTTTGAGACTTTCAAGAACCTGTTTTGTCAGTCCGTTTGAACCGTCATCAACAAGAATTATCTCATACTCGCTTGCATATTTTTCCAGTACCTTTTCTGCCAGCAGCACCATGGTAGGAATTGTGCCCCAGTCATTATAAACGGGGAAAAAAGCAGATATTGAATATTTCTTTTGGTTTTCCGTCTCCATTAAACAGTATTTATCCTTATTTATACAAATCAAGCATTATATTTTTTTTAAAAGCTATTATGTATGATTTTTTTTATCTTTTATCCTATATTTTTATTTTTTTATCCGAAATATCAGATATTTATGTTTTCCTTAAACCAGTTGAATGTTTTTACCAGCCCGTCCTTTATTTTTACCTCAGGCTTCCACCCGAGTATCATTTCTGCTTTATTATACAAGAGTACGCTTCTTTTCTGTTCTCCTTCTTTTGCAGGGCCGTGTATTTCATGCAGGTTTTCCTTGCCTGATATTTCCTTAAGGATATTGAACAGCTCATTTACACTTGTCTCAACTGCTGTAGATATATTTATTTCTCCTGTAAAGTCATTTTCAATTGCAAGCATATTTGCTCTTGCGACATCTTCAACAAAAACATAGTCTCTTGTCTGCTCCCCGTCTCCGTTAATTATGGGCTGGTCTCCGCCGATTATTTTCTCAGAAAAAATAGCTACGACCCCTGCTTCTCCATGCGGGTCCTGCCTGGGTCCGTATATGTTGGCATACCTTAAAGAAGTATATTTCATGCCATATGTGACATAATAGTAGTAAAGATATTTTTCTATGCTAAGCTTTGCAACCCCGTAAGGACATATAGGTTTTGTCTGGTGAGTCTCATCAGCCGGAAAACTTACCTGTTCCCCATATACCGTTCCCCCGCTGGAAGCAAAAATGATTTTTTTTATGTCGTATTTCCTGCATGCCTCGAATATATTTATGCTGCCGAGTATGTTTATGCTCGCGTCATTTTCAGGGTCTTCTACAGAATTCCTTACACTCATCTGTGCTGCATTATGTATGACAATATCAGGTTTTTCCGTTTCTATAATACTAAAAACTCTTGATTCCCGTATATCACATCTGTAAAATTTGGCGCTGCTGTTTATATTCTCAAGCTTTCCCGTAGATAGGTCATCAATTACCACTACTTCCATATTGTTTTTTATTAGAAGGTCAGCGACATTTGACCCTATAAAACCTGCCCCTCCTGTAATTAATATTTTCAAAACAGTCTCCTTTTTTAAAGATGTATCAGTTGTTTAATATTTTTACTTGATTTTTAAGAATTTTCCAAGTATTTTTCATTCCTTATTGCCGGGAGTCTCAAATCCACATTTCCATACTCTTTTATTTCTTTTCCGTCTATAAGAAAAACCACTGCCCTTATTTCTTTTATTTCCGTCAATGTATCTACGATGGTATAGATTATATATTCGTCAAGTATATTTGTATCCAGGTTGTTTGAAAGAAATTCCTGCGACAGATCTACCCTTGCTATATCATTGATTATCTCTACATCCAGCAACTTAGTCCCCGGAGGGATTACTGCAAAATTATACTCCGCAACAGGACCTTTTAAAAGCTCGTTTACTGCATTTATTGCTGCATTTTTTACACTGCCGGCAACAATAGTCCTTTTTTCACCATTAAATATTTCCTCACTTCCAAGCATTGCAAAATATATGTTAATGCTCAGTCTTTCAGGATAATCATCTCCATCATCGTCTCTTCCTGTAATCGATTTAAAAAACATAATTATTTTCTGCAAAAAAGAACCAGTGCCGCTCTCGCTGTCTTCTCCGGATTTCTCAGCAGATTGGCTTGTGGATGATTGTTCTCCGGTATCAGATGTCTTGGCTGACCGAAAACTTTCACTTTCCTCTCCTGCTGCAGACATTATGTTTTCTTCCTGACCTCCCTCTTCGCTTGCAGCAGATTCTTCCAGCTCTGTGCTGCTTGAGGCAGATTCATTATTTTTTTTGCTGAATAATTCATTATCAATAGCATAAAATGTAAAAAATCCCAGGAAAAATACTATAACGATAAGTATGGCAGTTGTTATTGCTCTCGGGATGCCTGATTTTCTTTTTTTCTTTTTTACTTTATATTCAGAACCGACTATCTTTGATTCGTACTGTTCATTTTTACTTTTTTTTGACTTGCTGCTG
>JAQVJB010000104.1:0-3476 GCA_028695395.1 Actinomycetota bacterium
TAAATTGCCATTCTTATTATATTTCTATCTATTATTGATATTCTCTCAATTGTCCAGTTTTCAACCACTTTTTTTATTATATCATCAATGAGTTCCTTGTTTTTTTCTACACCAAGTACTAATTTTACAGTAAACGCATCAAGGGTTTTTTTAAAAACCATCTCTATATGTATTATTTCATTGACATCTTTTTTCAAAAGGTCACTTTGATATAAAACTATAACTGCTTTAATTCTCGATCTTCTTCTTTTTGTTGCCATACTCTATACTCTTGTTATATACTCCCCTGTCCTGGTATCAATCCTAATTGTATCACCATTCTCAATAAAAAGCGGTACACTGACCTTTGCTCCGGTTAATATCCCAGCAGGCTTAAAAGTATTGCTGACAGTATCTCCTTTTACTCCAGGTTCGGTATTTATTACCTCTGCTTCAATAAATGTAGGCAACTCGATAAAAATGGGATTTCCCTTATAAAATATCATTGTAATTTCTAGATTTTCAAGAAGATACTGCTTTTTATCTCCTATATTGCCTTCATCAATTGAAATTTGTTCGAAAGTTTCATTATCCATAAAATGATAATGTTCATCTTTATAAAGAAACTGCATTTTTTTTGTTTCGAGAATTGCCTGCTCTACTTTTTCTCCTGCCCTGAAAGTTTTTTCAAAAATAGAACCATTTATAAGATTTTTTAATTTTGTTCTTACAAATGCTCCACCTTTCCCGGGTTTTACATGCTGAAAATATATAATTTCCAGTAAATCACCCTCATATTCAATAGTCATGCCGTTTTTAAAATCATTACTGCTTATCATCTTTTATTTAGCTCCCCTGAAATATTAACATTCGGTAAAAATAATTTTTATGAATATAATTAAATATGTTTATATTATTTAATATTAATTTATTATTGTAAGTTCCTTTGAATCGGAATAAAGTCTCTGGCAATTATTTTTTTTAATCAGGACCATGTCTTCTATCCTTACGCCGCCAAAACCAGGTATATAAATACCAGGTTCTATTGTTATTATCATATTTTCCTTTAATACCAGTTCATTTTCGGAACTGATAAATGGTGGCTCATGGACGCTTAATCCTATCCCATGTCCCAAAGAATGTCCGAAATTTTTGCCGTAGCCATGTCTGCTTATGAAGTCGCGCGCAATTTTATCAAGTTCCGAGGCAGTAATACCCTCTTTGCAGGCACTTAAAGCAGAAAGCTGGGCTTCTTTTACTATTTGATAAATTTCAAGGAATTTGTTTTTATTTTTTACAATATCATCTATTATAAAAGTCCTTGTTATATCTGAACAATAATTCTTAAGCATTACTCCGAAATCCATCAAGATTATCCCGCTTTTTATTTTATTATTACCTGCTGCATGATGAGGTTTTGAAGAATTTTTATTATTTGCGATTACAAAATCAAAAGATTTTGAAAATGCCCCCTTTTTTACTAAAAATCCTTCCATTTCAAAAGCAAGTTCTGATTCTGTTATTTCTTTTAATGCATCAGAACCTTTGTTTTTTATAAAACTAATGCATTGTTCGGTTAACATGCAATTTTTCATCATTATTTCTATCTCTTCCTCATTCTTTACCTGCCTTAATTCTTTGAGAGGATAATCAATTGTATTTATTTTTATTTCTGACAGTTTTTTAGATATATTTAAAAAGTCAGTATGGGTAATCGAGCTGGATTCCAGGGTCAGTTCGTTTATTTTCACTTTTTTCAATATGTCTAACAATACATTATTTTTTTTATCATATAGTATCAATTCCACATCTGAGGGATTAATAGATTCAAAAGCAGCTTCATAATAAATAAAATTTACAAAAAGATAATTTTTTTTATCTGCTATAAGCAAAATTGAGGAAGAATCTTTCCCGTAAAAACCGGTAAGATAATAAATATTTCTTTCATTGAAAATCAGTATATTTTTCACATTATGTTGTGTTATATTTTTTAGATCTTCAATTCTTTTTGTAAATATCCCCTTATTTTTCATTTTTCCCAAATCTGTTTTTATTTCTTATTATAAAGATTAATTAAAAAAAACATGATACATGATTAGCTGTAAAAAATTAAGTAAAGTTTTTTAAAAATATTATTTACTGCTGCGTTAAGGATAATTCCTGCCAGTATTTATTAAAAATAATAAAATTTGTATCAGGGACACTGGAAGGCAGGCCTAAAGATATGCCGTACTCATAATATATATTTGTGTTTTCGCTCAATATTATTTCTCTTCCTATCATAAGGCCCCTGATATGTTCGTTATTCTCAGTAATTATCCTATTTCCTGCTATTGAAGCAAGGGCAGCATTTGGATTTTCATAACTTGTATTTGAAAAAGTACCAGTCAAAAAACTTATATCCTTACCTGCTGTCAGAACAAGTAGATTACTCTCCGGAAAGAAATTCTGGGAAAGATTAAATGGAATTATTCTTGAATGGTCAATAATATTATTCTTTGAAATAAGATTACCCTTACCCTCATAAAAGATATTTTCCTTTCTATTGTTTCTTCCTATTATAATATCGCCATTTACAAGTATGTTTCCCGAAATCTTCAGTCTGTTGTCTTCAATTCTAATATAATTATTTGAATCCTGATTTACGGGAACAGGGTCAATATTTTGCGAAGTTATTGTTAAATTTCCATCGACAGTTGCAGCGCCTGTCGAAATTAATTCATTAAAATAATTTTCATCTATTAAAAGACTTTCTATATCAAGTAAATCTTTATTATAATTTCTTATATATATCCCTTCGCTCTGGTAATTATCCGTCAAGTTTATAATGTTTCCTGACTGATCCTTTACGTCGCCTCCAATAAAAATATCTACTGGCTCGAGAGGAGTTCCTATCTGAGAATTGCCTCCTGTAATGATATCTCCTTCTACTATTAGAGGTCCGATATAAAAACCTGCACCACCTCTAAGGTCGAGAGAGCCTTTCGTAAAAAAGGGCCCGTATATGCCGCTCTGTGATGCAATTATTTCTCCACCATTTACATAATCATAAGAAAAAATAAAATCATATATATCACCAAGCGTAATACTTACTCTTACTACTCTTTCTGCACCGCTTAGATCGATTCCTTTTGAAGTAATTTCATAACTTGCCATATTATAATAATCTTCATCAGCTGGACTAAATAAATAGTTTATTTCATAAGTACCAATTACTTCTTCATTACTGATAACTTCTCCGGTGAAGGGACTTTCAGGAAGTCCTTCAGTTTCCCCCTTATTATATTTGACAATTTCCAAAAAGAAATTTGATATCCCGGCTTCAGCAAAATTCAAAGCCTTTAGCTTTTCTTCATCATACTTAATAAATCTGATATCCTTTATCATAAAAGATGAAAGAACACCGACAGAAATAAGAATAACTATTCCGATTATCAATATAAGGATTGTAATATTTCCATTTTTTTTCATTAATTTATTTATAATAAAATTTTTTT
>JAQVJB010000104.1:3576-5023 GCA_028695395.1 Actinomycetota bacterium
GAAACTGTTGTTGTTGTCTCTGAGCCTCCCTCACCGATAGAAAACAGACCTATTTCAGTAACAACTTCTAACTTTTTTACCATCGGCTCTTTTAAGACAGAAACAATTATTTGTTTTAATCTTGAATCTTCATTTACAAAAGTAACTTCATACTCTATAAGAAAACCATCTTCCGTGTATTTCTGCCTTTGCAGCGATCCCTGCGGATTTCCATCAAGCAAGCCTATGTCATTAAAAGGCATGGACTTTATTTTTTCAATTTCTTCATTTGCAATTGTTACCGCCTGGGTTTTAATTTTGTTTATATTAAAAGCATTAACAGACATTCTGATACCCTGGACCAGCATGAGAGAAAAAATTGAAAGAAGAATAATCGCAATAAGAGCTTCTATCAGAGTAAAACCATTGTTTTGTTTAATTTTTTTTTGCATTTTATAAGCCGGTTATGTAAAGCAGCGCAAGCTTATAACCTTCCAGCCCAAAACCTATAATAATTGCCTTTACAACAGGAGAAATAACAGATTTTTCCCTCCATTTTTCCCTATTGAATATATTAGAGATATGGACCTCAATTACATCTGTACTAACGGCTTTGATGGCGTCATGAATAGCAAAACTATAATGTGTCAAAGCACCGGGATTAATAATTATATAATGTGAATTTCCTTCGCAATCATGGATTTTGTCTATAATATCCCCTTCGTGATTGGATTGAAAATAGTCGATTTCATAATCATTTTTAGCTGCAATAGGAATAATCTCATTTTTTAAAAAATCATCAAATCTTATATTCCCGTATTTATCTTGTTCTCTTTTACCCGTAAGGTTAAGATTAGGGCCGTTTATAATTGTAATTACTTTCATTTTTTTAAATCTCTCAATTGGTTTATAATATCTATATTAATATATTTAATAACAAATATATTAAATTATTTCATATTATTAATTATACTATTTTTTATTATTGTTTCATCTATATCATTAATTATAATAGCTTCATTTAATTTTTTAAGTACTATGAATTTTGTTTTACCTGAACTTATTTTTTTATCAAAGAGTATTGCTTTTAAAATCTCATTTATATTTTTTGAATTGATTTTTACAGGTAATTTTAATAATTTATAAAGTTCCAGGATTTCTTTTTTATAAGAATCCTGGATATAGCCCAATGATACCGAAATATCTAAAGCGCATAAGATGCCTAAAGCAACTGCCTGACCATGATTGATATTCTCAAATCCGACAACTTTTTCAATAGCATGGCCTATCGTGTGACCAAAATTAAGGTAATTTCTTATTCCAGCATCAAATTCATCCTTTTCAATAATATCTGCTTTTATTTTTGAACATTTCAATATGATTTCAATAAATCTTTCATCTAGAACCATTTTTTTTAGTCGGTCTTCAGAGAAAGGATTTTCATTAATTATTTTATTTATTGTCTCGA
>JAQVJB010000022.1 GCA_028695395.1 Actinomycetota bacterium
CGCGCTTGTCCTGGGTAATTTTAAAGAAAAAACAGGACTTATAGATATTCCTATATCAAGATCAAAAAAGAATCGTAAGATGATGGATGTATCAGTTAGCGGCAGAAGATCTGAAACAGAATTTAAGGTATTAAAAACTTATAAGTCCTGTTCGCTTATAGAAGTCTGTCCCAAGACTGGGAGAACCCATCAAATAAGAGTGCATTTCAGCCATATAGGTCATCCTGTCATAGGAGATAAGACTTATGGCAATAAGGAGACGAATCTTATAGCCAATAATATCGGGCTTGAAAGACATTTTTTACATGCTGCAAGAATTACTTTCATCCATCCATTTACTGATAATATTATAGATATTAAAGATGAAATGCCCGAAGACTTGAAAAATAGTCTTGAATTAATCAAATAAATCAATATGCAAGAAAAAAAGCCGGTTAAAAAACCGGCTTTTTAAAACAAATAAAATGTTCTAAGTAGATCTTATTTCCTGCTTTATAAAAACTATGTAAGAAATTGCAAAACATATTATAGCCAGTGCTATTATTGCAATAATCTGGGGCCATACCTGTATAAGGCTCTGACCAAGAGACAAGGGACTTAAAATCATATTGGAAATATCTGAAGTAGTAACAGCTCTCAGGAATAAATGACTTCCACTGGGAATAAGAAGAATGGTTATTGATTCCATGAAAAGAAAAGAGGGAGAAAGTCTTTTTATACCAAGATCTATATTATAGTTACTTATTTGTGTTGCGATAGTTGCATTTTCCAGGGGTGCCACTGCATTTGCTATTGCACTTGCAATTATCTGTACAAAAAAGAAAAAGAAAATCCATATTGCCACGCTTGTCAGTATGGATGTCGCTGTTTTATCAAGAATAACTGAAAAAAGCATAGACATTGACATCCAGAAAGTCCCATAACATATGCATATAACAATAAAAATTATTATCCTGAGTATCTCTTCAGCGCTTGGAGGGACTCCTATAACTCTTAATCCGATACCTGCAATAATAAGAATAATACTGCTGACTATGATTGTCATTGTAGTTATTCCTGCAAGAAATTTTCCGTTTATTATGCTATCCCTGTATATCGGCTGTGACAATAGGCGGCTTAAATTTTTAGAATTTTTCTCAGAATTTATTGAATCAAAACCAAAAACAATACCTATTATCGGAATAAAAAAACTTAAAAAATAAAGAAAAGAGGGCAGCACATCTCCGGAGGTTGTAAATAACTTTAAAAAAACCAGAGAATCCATTGAGGATTGTGCAGCAACTCTAATGTTCTGGATTGCGACGTATATAGACGTCAGCCCTGTTATGTATACAAGGCCTAATAATATCAGAAATTTTTTACTGCTAAAATAATCTGATAATTCTTTTCGATAAATAGTAAGGATGCTTCTCATTCTATACCTCTTTAAAATAATTTAAGTATATGTCTTCAAGCGAAAAGTCTTTTATATTCATTTTTGTCAGGATGACATTATCCAAAGATGTTATCGCTTTTGAAATTTCTTGTCTTATATCTTCATCAGTTCCAATCAATAAAGAATTTTCAGTTATTGAAACAGATTTTATACCTTTCAAAACTTTGATCTTTTCTGCTGCATTCTGTATATCTCCGATTATATCTACTTCTATCTGGAATTTATTCCCTCCAAAAATGCTATCGCTTAATTCCTTAACATTTCCTTCGCCAATAAGTTTACCATTTGACATTATTCCCACTCTGTCACATATTCTCTGAACGAGGTTTAACTGATGTGAGGATATCATGAAAGTAATTTGCTTGGTTTTATTCAGCTTTCGTATTGTTTCAAGTATCTGATTTGCAACTTCCACATCAAGACCTTCTGTAGGTTCATCAAAAATAACAAGTTCAGGATCTTTTATAAGTACATCTGCGATTCCAAGCCTTTGTTTCATGCCTTTTGAAAAGTACTTGACTATCTTTTTCCTATCATCTTCAAGGCCTACTATCTTTAGGCATTCTTCAATTTTTGAAGCGAGCTCTTTTTTAGGTATTCCGTTTAATTGCCCTGTATATTCAAGATTTTGAAAAGCATTCATATCTTCATAAAATCCGACTTTTTCAGGGAGATATCCGGTAATTCTCTTGATTTTTAAAGGTTCCTTTATTGGATTAAACCCTGCAACTGAAATAAATCCATCTGTTGGTTCGGTCAAGCCCAGAACCATTAAGATGATAGTAGATTTTCCAGCACCATTAGGTCCCAGCAAGCCGTAAATGGTACCTTTCTCAATATTGAGATCCAGGCTGTCTACAGCTGTTTTTATACCGTATTTTTTTATTAAGTTTTTTGTAGTGATTATATAGTTTTCCATATGTAAAAAATTGTTTATATTTTGATAATTATCTTCTTCCAAGTTTTGCGAATATAAAACCTATTCCGATTATTACAACTGCTATTATTCCAATTCCAACCCATCCCCATATGGTGGGAGTCTGTACGGTTACTCTTAATTCTATTTTATCAGTGCTGTTTTCGCTGCTTACATTTAAAGTAAGCATATAATCTCCTGCAATGGTTTTATCAGGAGGAGTTATAGCAATATCAATGTCCTGCGTTTTCCCGGCATCAAGAGTTTCGATATCTGCAGGATCATACTTTGTTGTCCATCCCTGAGGTCCGCTAGAAGTAAATGTGATTTTTTCAATTGGTGCCGAACCTTTATTTTTTAACTGCAATGCAAAATGATTATCTTTTCCGGAAGTTACCTTGGTATTGAACATTCCATTTGTAGGAGTAAAATCAAGCTCATAAGTCGCAGTGATTACTGCTTTTAATTCAGCTTCTGCACTCAGTTCATCATTGGATGCTTTAATTTTAATAATATAATCTCCCGGTTCCTGAGATGTTAGAGGAATAGCAACAAATTTCAGGCTTTCTTTTGAACTAGGTTTGATTTTTACTGCCGATATGTCGACTGCTTCATATGATGGCTGGATAGATATATACCAACCTTCAGGAGCTTCAGCTGTAATATTAAAAGTTGTCTCTTCTTCTCCAACAAAGTTAAGGTCAGCTTTAAAAGTAAACTGTTCGCCATCTTTTGCTTTAATTTCAGGATAGGTGATATCAAAATTAATACTTTCTTCTACCTGAGCCTCTTCCGCTGTCTCATCTGTTTCCTCAGCAAAAAGAGTTCCCGGAATGATCAGCAATGAAGCTAAAACAAACAGTAGAGAAAAAATTAGAACCGATTTTCTGATTTTTAATGATTTCATACTCACTTTTTTAAAACTCCTTTTTTCGATGATTTTTTTGGTTATCTAACTTTAAAGTAAAACATTTTATGTTTTAAGCTAAAATCAAATTTTAATATATCAACATCAAATGTCAATATAATTATATATTGCTAAATTAAAAGACTATTAAAATAATATTAAAATATTTTAATATTATTTATTGCAGGAATATGCGGGCTGCCAAGAAAATTTTATTATTTTTTTATTGAAATATATATAAAAATTGATTATATTACCTATTGATAAAATAATATAACCTTTAAAATAGTCCGGAGAGACTAAAAGGGTGAGAATATGAAAATAAATTTCTTTAAAAATTTTTATAAATGCCTTTTTACTATTTAATAGTAAGAAGGCATTTTTTTTGTCATAAATTATATTTTTGAGAAAACTATGAGAGAAAAAGCAACAGTATTAAATGAAAGCGATATGGACAGGATAGTTAAAAGAATTGCCCATGAAATAATTGAAAGGAATAAAGGGAGCAATAATTTGATTTTTCTAGGCATCCAGAAAAAAGGGATACCTCTGACTGAGAGAATCAAACAGCATATTGAAAATCTGGAAAAAACAAAAATCAGTTACGGCAAACTTGATATTTCATTTTACAGAGATGATATTAATAAAAAAATTAAAACTGATTTTAATATCACAGATATACCATTTGAGATAAAGGATAAAGACATAATACTTGTAGACGATGTTCTTTTTACGGGAAGGACAATAAGGGCAGCACTTGACGCGATTATGGATTTTGGAAGACCTAAATCCATACAGCTTGTCGTTTTAATAGACAGAGGGCACAGAGAGCTTCCAATAAGAGCTGATTATGTGGGGAAAAATCTTCCAACATCACTCAATGAATATGTGGAGGTTAAATTTAAGGAAATAGAAGGTGAAGACAAAGTAAGCATATGCTGGATTTAATGCGTTTATTATTAAAAATAAGAAAAAACATAAAAGCCGGATAAATTTTGATGGAGTTAAGAAACATAATAAGCATAGATGAATTAAATAAGGAACAGATCCTTAAAATTATTGAAAGCACTATATATTTTAAAGAGGTACTGGAAAGAGATCTCAAGAAAGTCCCTGCTCTTAGGGGAAAAACGGTAGTAAATCTTTTTTATGAGCCAAGCACCAGGACAAGGACATCCTTTGAAATTGCAGCAAAAAGATTATCTGCTGATGTTTTAAATTTTGCTCCTTCTACCAGCAGTCTGAAGAAAGGGGAAACGGAACTCGATACGATAAAGACTATACTTGCAATGAAAGCAGACCTTGCAGTAATCAGGCATAAGGATAGCGGATTTGTTAAATACATCTCTGATAATATAAATATACCGGTCATTAATGGCGGGGATGGCAGGCATTCGCATCCTACCCAGGCATTGCTTGACCTGTTTACCATATATGAGCATTTTAAGAGCATGGATAAAATTGAAATTGCAATAGTAGGGGATATGCTGAACAGCAGAGTTGCAAGGTCTGATATCCTTCTTTTTAAGCAGATGGGTTTTAGCGTATTTACTGTCTGTCCTTCAATGCTCTTACCTGAAGATATGAGCTATTTCGGTACTGAAAATTTTAATTCTATCGATGATGTAATAGAGCGGTGCGATGTCATATATATGCTAAGAATGCAGTTTGAAAGGCAAAATAGGAAATTATATCCATCAGTAAGAGAGTATAATAGATTTTTTTCTTTGGATATTTCAAGATTTAAAAAGATGAAAAAAGGTTCTATCCTTATGCATCCCGGGCCTGTCAACAGGGGAATTGAAATAGACGGAAGAATACTTGACATGGAAGAGGAGAATATGGAAAGAATAAAAATAAGTGAGCAAGTCAGTAATGGAGTTGCTGTTAGAATGTCACTATTACATTATTTATTAAGCCAGCAGTGATGAGGCTTAAAAATAAATAAATGAAAATTATGAACACAATTAACGGAAAAAAAGAAAAACAAAATAATTTATTTATAATAAACGGAAGCATTATTGATGCAAAAGCCAGGAATATCTATAAGTCTGACATAATTATAGAAAGAGGTTTAATCAAAAGGATAGAGAAAGACATCAAAGCTGACGAAGTCGATAAAAATATCTATAAAGTCATTGATGCTGGTAATCTAATAATATGTCCAGGTTTTTTTGATATGCATGTCCACCTAAGGGACCCGGGCTTTGAAGATGAAGAGGATATAAAAAGCGGCATAAACTCAGCAATCAGAGGCGGCATTACTTCTCTAGCCTGCATGCCCAATACCAACCCGGTCATAGACATGCCTTTTTTAGTAAGGTATCTTAAGATGAATTCTTATCTCAATGATTATAATATTTTTCCCGTAGCCGCTATTACCAGAAATCTTGAAGGAGAAAATATTACAGAATTCGGTCTTTTAAAAGAAGCAGGAGCAGCTGCTTTTTCTGATGATGGCAGGGGGATACAGAATTCCAAGCTGATGTATGAGATTATGAAATATGCTGCACAGATGGATGTATTGCTTATTCTTCATGAGGAAGATTATACTTTCTCTGAAAATGGCGTTGTTCATGAAGGATATTTCTCTGCCGCAAAAGGGCTTGAAGGTATTTCCAATCTAAGCGAGGATATAATGATAGCCAGAGACCTCATACTTGCTAAAAAAACTGGAGCAAGAATTCATTTGACACACTTAAGCAGCGCTGCTGCGATAGATTATGTCAGAATGGCAAAAAATGATAATGTCAATGTAACATGCGATGTAACTCCCGAACATTTTTTCTTCAACGATGAATGCATAAAAGACTTCAATACTAACTTTAAGGTTAAGCCTCCGATTAGAAGCGAAAATGACAGAAGAAGCATAATCGAAGGGATAAAAGACGGGACAGTAGATGCAATTGCAAGCGACCACGCACCTCATATTGAGGCAGAAAAAAATATCAGTTTCAATGAAGCTGCTTTTGGTTCAATCGGTCTTGAAACATTGTTTAAAGCAAGCATAAGCAAACTTCATATTGAAGAAAAAATCAGCCTTGAAAGAATTATAGAACTTATTTCAAGTGCCCCATCAAAGATAATGAATGCAGGAGAAAATACTGTAAAAACAGGGCAGATTGCTAATATCAGTATTGTTGATGTAAATAGTATTGAAAAATACACAAAAGAAATGATTATTTCTAAAAGCAGAAATAGTGCTTTTATAAATATTAACCTTTGCGGTGAGGTTATTTATACAATAGTCAACGGTTGTTTAAGATTTATCAATAAGAACAAATCCCAAGGAGAAGATTTTTCTTGAAAGCTTTACTTGTACTGGAAGATGGAAAGAAATTTATAGGAAAAAGTTTCGGTTCACATGGTGAAATGGTTGGAGAAGTCGTTTTTAACACATCCATGATGGGTTATCAGGAAATAATAACTGACCCTTCATATTGTGAGCAGATAGTAACGATGACTTATCCTCAGATAGGCAATTATGGAGTAAATAAAAAGGATACTGAGTCCGGAAAAATTCAAGTTTCAGGTCTTATAGTTAAAGAATATCTTGATTTTTATAGTAATTATAGAGCGACTGAAAGTCTTGACAGTTATTTAAAGAAAAGCGGGATTGTCGGGCTTTTTGATATTGATACCCGCGAACTTACCAGGCATATCAGGATAAAAGGCGCTATGAAGGGGATTATTTCCACAGAAAATTTCGATATTGATTATCTTATTTCAAAGGTAGAGGAATATCCGGGTCTGACAGGCAGGGATTTAACTAAAGATGTTTCGTGTAAAAAAGCTTATATTTATAATAAAAATATTAAAAATCATAAATATTTCGTAGTTGCGGTAGATTATGGAATCAAAACAAGCATATTGAAATGCATGTCAGATGCCGGTTTAAAAGTAAAAGTAGTTCCACCTCATACTTCTGCTGAAGAAATACTAATGGAAAATCCAGATGGTATCTTTTTGTCAAACGGTCCGGGTGATCCGAGTGCGGTTGATTATGCAATACCTGAAATAAAGAAGCTGCTGAATAAAAAACCCATATTCGGTATTTGTCTTGGACATCAATTACTGGCAATAGCTCTAGGAGCAAAAACATTCAAGCTGAAATTTGGACACCACGGAGGAAATCACCCTGTAAAAAATCTTAGTACTGGAAAAATTGAGATAACCGCGCAGAATCATGGTTTTAATGTTGAAATGAAATCCTTGCAAAATATTAAAAATATAGATTTAGAAATTACACATATGAATCTTAATGATAATACGGTTGAGGGTATCAATTACAAAGATTTAAATGCTTTTTCTGTTCAGTATCATCCTGAAGCAAAACCAGGTCCGGATGATTCTAAATATCTCTTTGATGATTTTCTCAGCTTGATGAAAAATTTTAAATTAAGTAATAAAAATAAATAGATAGCAAAGAAAGATATGCCAAAAAGAAAAGATCTTAAAAAAATAATGATTATCGGTTCCGGTCCAATAATAATAGGACAGGCAAGCGAATTTGATTATTCGGGAACACAGGCTTGTAAAATCCTTAAGGAAGAAGGATACAATGTAGTTCTTGTAAACAGTAACCCTGCAACTATAATGACCGATCCTGAATTTTCAGATAAAACTTATATAGAACCACTAATACCTGAATTTGTTGAGAAAATAATAAAAATAGAAAGTCCTGACGCGATTCTTCCGACGATGGGAGGACAGACAGGATTAAATATTGCAGTAAGCCTTGATAATATGGGGGTTCTCAAAAAATACGGAGTAGAGCTTATCGGGGCAAGCGTGGATGCGATAAACAAAGCAGAAGATAGAGAACTTTTTAAAAAAGTAATGGAAAAAATTGATTTATATGTCCCTCCCAGCGGATATGTAAATAATTTAACTGATGCATTAAAAATTGCAGGCAAGCTGAAGTATCCTCTAGTAGTAAGACCAAGTTTTACACTGGGAGGCCTCGGCGGAGGCGTAGCATTCAATAAAGAAGAATTTGTCGATACAGTTACACGAGGGCTAGATCTTTCTCCTGTAAACCAAGTGCTTATTGAAAAATCTGTTGCAGGCTGGAAAGAATTTGAACTGGAGGTAATGCGTGATAAAAACGATAATGTAGTCATTGTATGTTCTATTGAAAATTTTGATCCTATGGGAGTTCACACCGGAGACAGTATAACAGTTGCTCCTGCCCAGACCCTGACAAACTACGAATACCAGATTATGAGAAATGCCGGTTTAAAGATAATAAGAGAAATAGGTGTGGAGACTGGCGGTTCTAATATACAATTTGCAATCAATCCTGAAAATGGAAAGCTTGCAGTAATAGAAATGAACCCTAGAGTTTCAAGAAGCAGTGCTTTGGCATCTAAAGCTACAGGATTTCCGATTGCAAAAATCGCTACAAAGCTAGCTATCGGATACACTCTAGATGAAATACCAAATGATATCACTAAAAAAACACCGGCTTGTTTTGAACCTTCAATTGACTATGTAGTAGTTAAGTTTCCAAGATGGTCTTTTGAGAAATTCCCTAACACCGATGCTTCTCTTACAACAAGAATGAAGTCCGTTGGAGAATCAATGGCGATAGGAAGGACATTCAAGGAAGCTTTACAAAAATCAATAAGATCTCTTGAAATAGATAGATACGGCCTGGGTTGTGACGGCAGAGATAGCATAATTGAAGAAAATATCAGCCAAATGCTAGCAATCCCTAATCAGGACAGGCTTTTTTATATAAAACATTCTATTGAAAATGGAGATACAATTGAAAATATTTTTGATTATACAAAAATAGATCCATGGTTTCTTGAGAATATCAAACAGCTTGTTGATTTTGAAAAAACATTTAAAGAGAAAACTATAAAAAACATTTCGGAAGATGAAATAAGGGAAGCAAAAAAACTAGGCTACTCCGATATACAACTTGCTTACCTTTTAAGGTGCAGCGAGGAAGACATAAGATATTTCAGGAAAAAAACCGGAATAAAAGCTGTTTTTAAAACGGTTGATACATGTGCTGCTGAATTTGAAGCTTATACTCCTTATTATTATTCAACATATGAAGATGAAAATGAGATAGCAGATTCTATAAAGAAGAAAATAGTAATACTTGGAAGCGGGCCCAACAGAATTGGGCAGGGTATTGAATTTGATTATTGCTGTGTTCATGCATCATTTGCCTTAAGAAACGAAGGATTTGAGACTATAATGATAAATTGCAATCCTGAGACAGTAAGTACAGATTACGATACCTCGGACAGGCTTTATTTTGAGCCTCTTACTTTTGAAGATGTAATGAATGTGATAGAAGATGAAAAACCTTTTGGCGTCATTGTCCAATTTGGAGGGCAGACCCCGTTAAAGCTAGCAAAGAAATTACTGGATGCAGGAGTAAATATCCTGGGAACTTCACCAGACAATATTGATATCGCCGAGGACAGAAAAAGATTCGGCAGTATCTTGGATTGTCTAAAAATACCTCAGCCTGAAAACGGCACCGCATTGGCAGTTTCTGAAGCAAAATTGATTGCAGAAAAAATCGGATACCCTCTTCTTGTCAGGCCTTCATATGTTTTAGGTGGACGGGCTATGGTTATAGTATATAATGAGGAAAATCTTATAAATTATGTTGAAAATGCATTTAAAGTTTCTCCCGGTTTTCCTGTGCTGATAGATAAATTTCTTGAACAGGCAACGGAGGTAGATGTAGATGCGATATTTGACGGTGAAGAGATATTCATAGGCGGAATCATGGAGCATATAGAAGAAGCTGGTATACATTCCGGTGACAGTGCCTGCGTAATACCTCCTTTTGCACTAAGCCCCGGTACGATAGATATTATAAAAGACTATACTTTTAAAATAGCAAAAGCCCTAAATGTGATCGGATTGATAAATATACAATATGCTGTAAAAAATTCAGTCGTATATGTGCTTGAAGCTAATCCAAGAGCATCAAGGACAGTTCCATTTGTAAGCAAATCAATAAAAGTGCCCCTAGCGAAGGTAGCTTCTTTAGTGATGAGCGGTAAAAAGCTGAAGGATATTGATTTCAAAAGGGTTGATTCAAACAAGCTGGATTATTTCAGCATAAAGGAAGCAGTACTTCCATTCAGCCGCTTTCCGGGAACAGACACAATACTTGGACCTGAGATGAAATCTACCGGAGAAGTCATGGGAATAGATAAAAATTTCGGAGTAGCATTTGCAAAATCACAGCTCGCAGTAAATCAGAAATTTCCACAGTCAGGCACTGTTTTCTTTAGTGTGAAGGATAGAGATAAAAATGATATTGCTTCTCTGGCAAGAAAAATATCAAATCTTGGCTTTAATATAATTACCACAAAGGGCACAGGAGATTTTCTTGAGAGAATGGGAATCAAATGCGATAGAGTATTAAAAATAAGGGAAGGCAGGCCAAACGTGCTTGACCTTTTAAAAAATGGGGAGATAGATCTTATAATCAATACTCCTGAAGGAAGTGAAGCAAGGAGTGATGGTTACTATTTAAGAACAGCTGCTTCAGTTCTTAATATACCCTGTATCACTACTATTTCCGGAGCAAGTGCAGCGATACAGGGGATATATGAATTAAAAATAAATTCTAATATAAATGTAAAGGCAATACAGGATTATTAATGAAAGCATTAAAAGGTGAGATAATATCTAATGATAAAATAAGTGAAAATATATATAAAATGACTGTTTTTTCACCTTATATGGTAAAGCACTGCATCCCTGGACAGTTTGTGAATATTAAATGTTCAGAAAGTACTGTTTATGATCCATTACTGAGAAGGCCTTTCAGCATATATGATGTGGAAGAAGGTTTTAAAGTTTTTTCAATCCTTTATCTGATTAAGGGTAAGGGTACAAAATATTTAAAATCACTTGAGCCGGGAGATGTAATAGACTTCCTGGGTCCGCTTGGCAATGGAATTAAAGTAGATGATAAAAGCGATAAAAAATACCTGCTTATAGGAGGAGGAATGGGGGTAGCTCCCCTTTTCTACCTAGCAAAATCACTTATTCTTAAAAAAAATAATGTCTTTCTAGCGGCAGGGTTTAAAGATAATAAATTCATTTTTTTTGAAAAAGCAATTCAGTTATTAAAAATAAATTATCAATTCTTTTCTGAGGACGGGAGCCATGGAGCAAAGGGAATCGTTACGGATTTTTTGAATAATCATATAGATGAATATCGGGATTATACAATATATTCTTGCGGACCTTCAGAAATGCTGAAAAGCCTGAAAGAAATATTTTTAAGAAATAATATTAAAAATAAAGCGTATGCTCTTTTTGAAGAGATCATGGCATGCGGCATAGGGGTATGTAAAGGATGCGTAATAAAAACAATTGATAAAGACAATAAATATATATACAAAACGGTATGTAAAGACGGGCCTCTTTTTGAACTGAAGGAGGTAGTTTTTGAATAATTTTGCCGATGGCAGACTTGCTGTAAACATTGGAGACATCTATTTAAAAAATCCAGTGATAATGTGTTCAGGGACTTTTGGCAGCGGATTAGAATATAATGAAATATACGAAACGCAGATAATCGGGGCTGTTGTTACCAAAAGTTTTTCATTAAAACCAATGGAAGGCAATAAACCTCCCAGGCTTTGCGAAACTTCATCCGGACTTTTAAATTCAATAGGTCTTCAAAATGAAGGAATAGAATTTTTCATACAAGATCAGCTTCCTTTTGTCAAAAAATTAAAAATCAGTCCTATATTAAGTATTCTGGGTACAAGCAGCTTGGAATTTGCCGAACTTGCTTCAAAGATAATAAAAATAGAACACGAGCTTATTGCCGTAGAGTTAAATCTTTCATGCCCGAATGTCAATAAAGGTGGTATTACTCTAGGTTCCATACCTGATTCTGTTGAGGAAGTGACTTCGATTGTCCGAAAAACTCTTAATATACCGGTCATAGTAAAACTGAGCCCTAATAATGATAATCTAATAGAGATTGCGAAACGAGCCAAAAGCGGTGGTGCAGCCTGTGTTTCCTTAATCAACACGCTTATAGGGATGGCAATCGATATTAATACTTTTAAGCCAAAACTTGGAAATGTAATAGGAGGGCTCTCAGGACCAGCCATAAAGCCTGTTGCACTTGCAAAAATTTTTTCATTGTACAAAGCGGAGGTATTACCGATTATTGGCATGGGAGGAATATTCAGCTGGGAGGATGCAATTGAATTTATGCTGGCAGGTGCAAGTGCTGTTGGTCTTGGTACTGTAAATTTTGTTGAATACGATGCTGCAATAAATATTATAAACGGTTTGATTGATTTTATTTCTAAAAATAATTTAAATAATATAAGTGATATAACCGGCAAAGTGAAGGCAGGGCAGTGATTTGGATAATTACAATTCTGTAAACACAGAAAAAATAAGAAAGAATTTAAAAACAAAAGACAGGCTTATTCTTAGCATGGATGTGCCAAACAAAAACGAAGTCCTTTCCATACTTAGAGAGCTTGAGAATTCCATATCTACTGTAAAGATAGGTCTGGAGCTGATATATAACGAAGGTACAAAGATAATTGATACTGTTATTGACTGCGGTTATAAAGTACTGCTTGATGCAAAGTTAATGGATATTCCTAATACAATAGCCGGAGCACTAAAAGGAATTTCAAAACTTGGAGTCAGTATGATAACCATGCATACTTTTGGCGGTTCAGGTATGATGACAAGAGCAAAAGAAGAGCTACTTCAAATTTCTTCAAAAAACGGAGTTATGTCTCCCTTACTATTTGGTGTAACTGTTTTGACAAGTCTTGATGATTCGGATTTAAATGCTTTCGGATTTAAGACAGATTATGCAAGCATTGTAAAAAATCTTGCCAGAACAGCCATAGAGAGCAAAATAGACGGGATTATCTGTTCTCCTAATGAAGTGTCGGTGCTAAGAGAATCTTTTGGCAACGACTTTCTTATAGCTACTCCGGGTATAAGGCTTCCAGAAGATGATGCCGGCGATCAGAAAAGATATAATACTCCGGAAAAAGCTATTGATGACGGAGCGGACTTCATAATAGTAGGTAGGTCAATAATAAAAAGCAAAAATAAAATCGGAACAGTAAGTAATTATCTGGAAAGAATGGAAAGAAGGTAATAAATGATTAAAATAGTTCAGCAGAATACAAAGTTAGACCTTTTATCTATATTAAAAGAAACAGGTGCGATCATGGAGGGCCATTTTAAGCTTACCTCCGGGTTTCACAGCCAGCACTATCTGCAATGCGCAAAACTTCTTCAGTATCCTGATAAGACTTATAAAATAGTAAAAGAAATACCCGATATTATAGGAAAAGATATTTGCAGCAGTACGCAAACAATAATATCGCCGGCAATAGGCGGTATTTTATTTGGTTATATGGTTGCTTATGAAATGGGAAAAAAGATGATTTTCGCAGAAAGAAAAAAGGATAAGATGGAAATAAGAAGAGGTTTCGAGATAAGCGAAGGTGAAAATTTAATAATTGCTGAAGATGTAATAACCACCGGCGGTTCAGTAAAAGAGATAATCGATATATGCGCTGAGAAGAAAGCAAATATTAAGGCAGTAGTATCTATTGTAAACAGATCAGAAAATGCTGATTTTAATGAAGTTCCTTTCTTTTATCTGATTAAATTCGATATTGACAAATATGCTCCTTCTGATTGCCCTTTATGCAAAAACAATGTAGAGTTGGATTATCCGGGTAGTAAAAAAAATAATTAAGCTTTTTTAGGTTTGGTAAAGAGGATAAATGGCAATACCTTTATTATCTAATGAAGAAAAAAGATCTGCATTAGAGCATGCTAGAGAAATTAGGAAAAAAAGATCCGAAATAAAAAAAGGATTAAAATCATATAGTATTTCTTTTATCGAACTGTTTGAAGAAAAAAATAAGTATTTCATGGTAGTAATGGATATGAAAATACTGGATTTGATGAAGGCTCTTCCAGGATTTGGAGATATAAGGGTAAATAAAATTTTGCAGGAGCTGCAAATAAGTCCCAGAAAAAAATTCAAAGGTCTTGGCCAGAAACAGAAATCCAGGCTTCTGGATTATTTTTGTTCATTACAGGACAAACTTTAAATTATAGTTTTTATTTTTAGTGATATCAGATATTTACTCATTTATATAAAACAATATGAAAAAAATTAAAAAAGGGAAACTATTTGTTGTCTCAGGGCCTTCAGGGGTCGGGAAAAGCTCACTTGTTAAAGATGCGTTAAGAGAACTGAAAGACTTTGAGAAATCAATATCTGTTACAACAAGGATAAAAAGAGACGATGAAAAAGATGGTGAGCACTATCACTTTATAAATGAAGAGGAATTCAAGGTACTGATTGAAAAAGGTGAACTTATAGAATGGGCTTTTTATTGCGGCAATTATTACGGCACTCTTAAAAAAACAGTTGTTGAAAATTTAAAAAAAGGTAAAAACATAATACTTGTCATTGAGGTAAGCGGGGCTATGCAGGTTAAAAAAATCATCAAAGATGCATATCTTATTTTTATAACAACTCCTGATTTTTTTCAACTTGAAAAAAGATTAAGGGGAAGACAGACTGAAAATGTAAAAAAAATAGAAGAAAGGCTTAAAAAAGCAAAAGAAGAGCTAAGATATGAGAAACATTATGATTGCATAATAGTCAATAATAATTATAATGAAGCTTTAAAAAATCTGAAATATGTCTTAATTACAAAAATGGAGGAAAATTTTAATGAGCATACCGAATGTTGATACATTACTAGAATCAGTTGACAGTAAATATACGCTTAGCATAATAATAGCTAAAAGATCTCGGGAACTTGCGGATTATTTCCACGCAAAAAGGAATATGGAAAGAACAAATATAATAGGACCTCTCTATGAAACTGAGGTGACTGATCCCCTGGAAATAGCATTTAATGAGGTTAAAGAGAAGAAAATCGGTTATATAAGAGTAAAAGATGGAATCAAATAAAAAAGTTATCGAACCTCTTTCAGGAAAAAAGATACTTCTTGGGATTACTGGCGGGATAGCGGCATATAAAGCAGCAAACATATGTTCCATACTTAAAAAAAAGGGTTCAGATGTTTATCCTGTTTTAACACCTAATGCAGAAAAATTCATAAATCCTATTACATTAAGCGTTCTTAGCGGAAATAAAACAGTTACGGATATGTTCGATAATCATGAGAAAGTTTATCATATAAGCCTTCCTCAAAGTTGTGATATTATTTTGATTGCACCTGCAAGCGCAAATACTATTTCAAAGATAGCTAATGGCATTTGTGATAATTTTTTAACTACATCAATATTGGCTTCTGCCTGCCCGGTTCTTATTGCACCTGCAATGAATAAAAATATGTGGACAAATCCTATTATGCAGACAAATATTGAAAAGCTGAGACAATATGGAAGATATTTTTTTTCAGGCCCTGGAACCGGAATGCTTGCCTGCGGGACAGAGGGTACAGGAAGAATGCAAAAGGAAGATACAATAATTGAAAATATGGAAAGACTTATTTTCTTTAAGAATGACCTTAAAGGAAAAAAAGTCCTCGTAACTGCTGGCGGCACAAGGGAAAATATAGATTCTGTAAGATATATTTCAAATTATTCAAGTGGAAAAATGGGATATGAAATTGCAATGGAAGCAGTATTCAGAGGAGCTGAAGAAGTAGTGCTTGTTACGGCAGCGAAAGATTCAGCAAAAATTTTTAAAGGCAAGACTGTTATTGTCGACAGTACTGCAGAGATGAAAGAAAAGACCCTGGAGTTCTTTAAAGATGCGGATATTGTTGTAATGGCAGCTGCTGTTTCAGATATAATCCCACAAAAACGGTTCGGGTATAAGTTGAAGAAAAAGAATGAGCTTCTTGAAAATTTAAAATTCAAGGAGAATGAAAACATACTGGAAATTATTTCAAGTAAAAAGAAAAAAAATCAGATTATAGTAGGTTTTGCTGCTGAAAGTTCACAGAATATAGAAAATGCAATTGAAAAAATAAAAAAAAGAAATACAGATTTCATTGTTCTAAATGATATTTCAAGAAATGATATCGGTTTTGAAAGTGATTTTAACGAAATAACCATTATAGATAAAAATGGGAATATGGAAGAGATTCCTAGAAAAGAAAAAAGGCTGATTGCCAGGGAAATCTTTAACTATATTTTAAAATAAATATTTAATAGTCAAATATAAATTATAATAATTATTTTATTGTTTTTAACGGGAGGAATTAATGTCTAAAGGCGGAAATTATCTTTTTACTTCTGAATCAGTTACAGAAGGTCACCCTGATAAAATGTGTGACCAGATCAGCGATGCTATTCTTGACGCTATAATAAGCGAAGATAAAAAAGCAAGAGTTGCTGTAGAGACCCTTGTGAAGACCGGATTGATTGTAGTTGCAGGAGAAATAACGACTGAAACTTATGTTGAAATACCTGATATTGTAAGAGAAGTTGTAAGAGATATAGGTTATACAAGAGCAAAGTATGGATTTGATGCTGACACATGCGGCGTAGTTGTAACAGTAGGAAGGCAATCAAGCGATATAAATATGGGTGTTTCCAAAGCTTTTGAAGCAAAAATAGGGAATGGTTATGATGATGAACTGGATCTTCAAGGTGCCGGAGACCAGGGGATGATGTTCGGTTTTGCATGTAATGAAACACCGGAATATATGCCTCTTCCCATCCAGCTTGCACATAAACTTGCCCATCGTCTTGCTGAAGTAAGGAAATCAGGGATGATACCTTATCTTCGACCTGACGGAAAGACACAGGTTACAATTAAATATGAAGCCTGGAAGCCGGTAAAAGTAGATACTATTGTTGTTTCTACCCAGCACAAGCCGGAAATAGATATAGAAAGCCAGATAGCTCCGGATATGAAGGAATTTGTTATCAAACCTATAATTCCAGAAGAATACCTGGATGATTATAAAATCTTTGTTAATCCAACAGGTTCATTTGTAATCGGCGGTCCTATGGGAGATTCAGGATTAACCGGAAGAAAGATAATAGTTGATACTTATGGAGGAATGGCTAGACATGGCGGGGGTGCTTTTTCCGGAAAAGACCCTTCTAAAGTTGACAGATCAGCTGCTTACGCTGCAAGACATGTGGCAAAAAATCTTGTTGCAGCTGGTGCTGCTGATAAAATAGAAGTTCAGATAGCATATGCCATAGGAGTCGCTCATCCTGTCTCCGTAATGATTGAGACTTATAATACAGAAAAGGTCGACAAATCTAAAATTGAAGAATGTGTAAAAGAAGTATTTGATTTACGACCTGCAGCCATTATCAAGAACCTTGATCTTTTAAGGCCCATATACCGTAAAACATCTTCTTATGGACATTTTGGAAGAAATGACAGGGATTTTACTTGGGAGAGGCTGGATAAAGTCGAAGATGTTAAAAATTATCTTTCTATTTAATCAATAATATTATTTTTCAGAAATACTCATTGAAAATGAAGGCTAGATATGCAGAAGTTTATTTAAATATTAGAACTTCTGAAATCAATCCTGCCTTTGATTATATAGTACCTGAAAATATTGAAAGTGACATAAGAAAAGGAACTGTGGTAATAGTCCCCTTTGGAAAAAGAATCCTGAAGGGCATAGTGTCCAGGGTAAAGAATTATTCTTCTTTTTATTCAAGCAATTCAGATAAGTTAAAAGAAATAATTAAGGTATTTCCAGATTATAATATTGACAGCAACCGTATAAAACTTGCGCATTGGATATCATATTATTACATAAGCTCTTTGGGCAATGCACTTAAACTATTCATGCCTCCCGGTTTTAATTTTAAAGAGACAAAAAAGAAATATGTTTTAAAAGAAGAGAAAGTATATAAACTATCTTCATCCAGACAAAATCTTGAAAATTATTTAGCAAATAAACCCTCGCAAAAAAGAATTATTGAATCACTTAAAAATACCGAAAAATCAGAGCTAAGGCATTTGCTTAAAGAAAGCAAATCAAATATCCAATCTCTAAAGCGATTGCTGGAGAGAGGGTATATTTCTGAAGAATCCATTATTGTAAAAAAAGATTTTAGTTATGATGATTATCTTTTAGATGATGCTGCAAACGATAATAAAAAAATAATTTTAAATAGCTCACAGCAGAATTGTTTAAATGAAATAAGCCATTTCATAGAGAGCTCTCTGAATCATAGTTTTTTAATTGAAGGAGTGACTGGCAGCGGAAAAACAGAAGTATACATAAGATGTGTAGAAAAAGCGCTTGAAAAAAACAAAACTAGTGTTGTTTTAACTCCTGAGATATCTCTTGTGCCGCAACTTTATTCTATGTTTAAAAAAACATTTAAAGATGAGTGCTGTGTTTACCATTCCGGTATGAATGAAACGGAAAGATATGAAAAATGGATTGACATCCTGGAAGGGAGATACAAGGTTATTATCGGAACAAGATCTGCTCTTTTTACACCTTTCAAAAATCCAGGCATAATAATTATAGATGAATTTCATGATAATTCTTATAAGGAAAATTCCGGTGTAAGATATTGCACTGTTGAAACAGCTTTAAAATTTAGTAAAATCTTAAATATTCCCATTGTGCTTGGCAGTGCTACTCCTTCAGTAAGGATTAAATACAGATTTGAAAAAGAAAATAACTCAAGCATTTTAAATCTTAAGGAGAAAATATTTAAGGATAGCAAGGTAGTCAGGGAAATAATTGATTTAAAGAAGATAAATACTTTTTCTGAAGACGAAATCATAAGCAATAAACTATATTCAGAGATTTATGAAAGAATAAATAAAAAAGAGAAAGTTATAATATTTATAAATAGAAGAGGGTATAGCAAGTATTTAATATGCGGTGAATGTGGCTTTATCCCAAAGTGTGAGAATTGTAATCTTCCCTATACATATCATAGCGTCGGCAATAAGCTAAAATGCCATCATTGCGGCAAAGAGGTGGTTTTTAATAAGACATGCTTACTATGTAAAAGTAAACGAGTAATGATGCTCGGGACAGGCATACAGAAAGTCGAAGAAAAAATAAGGAAGAGATTCCAGGATGTCTCAATAGTAAGAATGGATTCAGACATGACTTCTAAAAAGAAATCGCATGAAAGAATATTGAATGAGTTCATAAAGTCAAGTCCTTCAATTTTGATAGGCACACAAATGGTCTCAAAGGGGCTGGATATAAAGGATGTCACGCTTGTCGGAGTAGTCAATATAGATAGCATGTTTTCGCTTCCGGACTACAGCATAAACGAAAGAGTATTCCAGATACTTACACAAGTTGCAGGAAGGGCAGGAAGAGGTTTTAAAGACGGCAAAGTACTTGTCCAGACTTATGAAGCAGATGGGATAATAATAAAAAGCTTTATGAAAGATAATTTTGAAATTTTTTATAATGAGGAGCTTAAAATGAGAAAAGACCTCAAGTATCCTCCCTTCAGTAATCTGGTAAATATTATTATATCCGGAAAAAGCTATGAAAAAGTCAGCAAAACTTCTTACTTGCTTGCAGAAGACATTAAGAGCATAAAAAATAGTACTGATTGTGAGATTCTGGGGCCTGCTCCTTCACCATTTTCAAAAATCAATAAAAACTACAGATGGCATATTCTGGTAAAATCTTTCGATTTGAATATCTTTATCAGCAGGTTTACTAAAGTTTTTAATAAGTTTAAAATAGAAAAAAATGTAAGGGTCTTAATAGATGTCGATCCGTACTGGATATTATGATTTTTTTAATGGAGCGTGATTTTAAATGGCAATAAGGGAAATAAGAAAACTGGGAGATCCTGTTTTAAGGAAGGTAAGCGAGAAAGTCGAAAAGATAGACAGGGATATCATGAATATAATAAAAGATATGGTCGATACTATTAATAGCGATGATTATAGCGCGGTAGGTCTTGCTGCTCCCCAAATAGGTGTTTCCAAAAGAATAATAGTGGTTAAATGGGATAATATTGGAATTTATCTAAACCCTGAAATAAAAATAATTGATAATGAAGAAGAAGAGATGCAGGAAGGATGCCTAAGTGTTTATTCCATAGCCTGCACGATGAAAAGGCCTAAAAAGGTTTCTATAAAAGCAGTATCTCCAAAAAATGAAAAATTAAATTTTAAGGCGGAAGGAATGCTTGCCAGGATATTTCTTCATGAAGTAGATCACCTGAACGGAAAACTATTTATTGATTATCTTGATAGTAATAAAAAACGTGAAATAATGCTTAAGATATCAGAGATAAATTCAGGAACAAGTGTTTGAAAGATAGGATGATTTAAATTGAAAATTGTATTTTTCGGTTCATCTGATTTTTCTGTACCTTTTCTTGAGCATCTTTATAATGCAAAACATAAAATTACCTCTATAGTAACAAACAAAGACAAGATTTCAGGAAGAGGAAAGAAAATAATCCCGAATCCTGTTAAGGTTTTTGCACTGAATAATGGCATCAAGCATATAGAAGTTGTGAAGCTTGATGATGATTTTTATAAAAAAATTATAGAAATTGATTTTGATTGTTTTGTAATAGTAAGCTTTGGCCATATCATTCCAAAAAAAATCATTGAGCTTGCAAATGATAATGCCATAAATGTCCATCCATCTATTCTTCCTCTGTTCAGGGGGCCTTCCCCGATAATAAGCGCATTGCTGGAAGGATGCCAGCAGTCAGGAATAAGCATTATGAAAATTAACGAAAATCTTGACGAAGGTGATATTTATGTACAATCTATATTTAAAATAGGGGATTATGAAAACAAAGATATGCTTGAAGAAAAAATGATAAGGATAGGCGCCCCGCTATTAAACAGCGTAATAGAGCTGTTAGATAATGGATGCATGGAAACTTTCCCTCAGGCAGGGATGCCATCCTATACTCATTTGTTTAAAAAGGATGATCTTAAAATAGACTGGTCTTGCGGATCAAATGAAATAGTAAATAAAGTAAGGGCTTTTTCACAAGAGCCGGGGGCACAGTCCGGATTCAGGAATATGAAGGTAAAGATTTTAAGCCTCAGATTTGCAGATAATTATAAAGATTATATTTCTATAGATAAATCGCATTTTTCTCCAAAAAAAGGAGAAATAATATGTGCTGATAAAGTAAATGGCATAATTATTTCCTGTGGCAATAACGAAGCCGTAAAATTACTTGAATTAAAGCCTGAAGGTAAAAATAAAATTTCCGGACACGATTTTTTAAATGGCTACAGGGTTAAAATTGGAGAATATTTTTATTAAAAAAATGTATGCAAAGTGCTAGAAAAATCATTTTTGAAATACTTCTTGAATATTTCAGCAAAGAAAAGAATCTCAGCAGCTTAATCGATATCAGCTTACAAACAAACAGAATCAAGCCTCTGGATAAAAAACTAATTAACCAGATATCAAAAGGCGTTGTCAGAAGATATATTACTCTGGATTTTTTAATTTCAAAATTATCTGGTTTGAAAGCTGAGAATATAGATATCTTTTCTTTAATAGCGATAAGAATCGCACTTTTTCAGATTCTTTATTTAGACAGGATTCCTGACTATAGCGCAGTAAACGAGTCTGTTTCTAT
>JAQVJB010000105.1:0-2234 GCA_028695395.1 Actinomycetota bacterium
GGGGAACCTCTGCAAATTTAGTCATATTATTGGGTTTTGCAAATATTGCTTCTGCAAGGTCTTTACCAATCTTATTTCTGTCTATATCAAAGGCAGCAACATACTTGATATCCCTTATTTTGTAATCACCAAGCACAGGATGCATTAATCCTGGTATCCAGGTTGAATTATCCTCAACATCATGGTACTTATAGACTCCTTGAACCAAATGTGATGTACAACATCCTACCCCTGCTATAGCTACCTTGATTTCCTTTCCAGACATAAGTTTTCTCCTTTGTTATCTTTTTAAAAGTTTATTGATGAAACTTTATTACTAGTACATAATTAAATTGTGAATTTTAATTGGTATAGGGCTTAAATAATTTTTCATTGATTTATTGACATTTAAAATATAAAATGGCAACTAAAATTAATGTTATTGTTAACTGTTATTGATAACTGTTATTGATAACAATAATATTATAAGTTTATTCTGTTGTCAATATTGAAACTGAAAAAATTTAAGGATCTTAAAAAATGGCTAATATTTATGAAGTAGCAAAAGAAGCTGGGGTATCACACATGACCGTATCGAGGGTTTTTAATAACCCTGATTTGGTGGGAAAGAATACCAGGAAAAAGGTAATGACAGTTGCAAATAATCTAGGATATAGGCCCAGCCAGGTTGCTAGAAGCATGAGAACTAAAAAAACCAATTATATAGGGCTTATACTGCCCGATATCATCAATCCGTTTTTCCCTGAAGTCGTTAGGGGAGTTGATGATTATGCGAGGAAGAATAAATATAATACAATTCTGGCAAATACAGACAATGATTATGAAGTGGAAATTTCCTCCATAGAAATGTTTTTAAACCGGGGGATTGATGGAATAATACTGGGAGGAATAGCAGGTGGAAAAAAAGATACTGCATTTCTGAATAAGATAATTGATAAAGGCATCCCCTCAGTCCTGATTGACCGCTTCATCCCAGATGTCAATTCTTCATATGTGATTACCGATAATTTTAAAGCGGGCTATGATGCTACAAAATATTTAATCGATCTCGGCCACAAAAAGATAGTGGTTATATCTTCTCCTCAAAAGATTAAGATTTTCAGGGACAGGCTCGAGGGTTATAAGCAGGCACTTAAGGATCATAATATTGAATATAGGGAAGATTATATCTGCGAGGGAGAAGAACTTGTGGAAAGCGGTTATAAGACTTTTAAAAAATTGATTAAGAAAAATGACGATTTTACAGCAGTTTTTGCTATGTGCGACTTTATGGCTTTTGGAATGTACAAATTCTGTAAAGAAAATAATATCAAAATTCCTGATGATTTATCTATCATAAGCATTGACGATATATTCACATCAGCCCTAATTACTCCTCCTCTTACCACTATGGCGCAGCAGAAGTATGAAATGGGTTATGCTGCGGCAAAGATTTTGATTGAAAGCATTGAAAAAGGTGCGTTCCCTGATAAGAAGGTGGTCCTCAAAGCTAATTTGATTGAAAGGGAATCCTGTAGAAGTATTGGGTAGATTACAACAGGAAATACTTTATATGCCCGAATACTTCAAACTGTTTATCATGCGTAGCAATAAGATTAATACCATAATAACCCATGGTGGCAACGTGGATAGCATACCTGGGAAATATACTTTAAAATTTATTTTTTCCCAGTGTATTTCTGGTGTCTTTAATTATATTAAAATTTACAGGTAATATTTCATCTACAACCTGTAAAAAATTATCAAAAACTTCCAGTCCTTTATCCAGCAGGCCGATTGATCTATAACGGTATAATATTTCCTGCATAACTTCTGTGGAAGCCACACCGTTAATCTTATTTTCCGAAACCGATACTAATATTTTAATAGAGGATGCCTTATTGGGATGTTTGGTACCTGCAGCATAAATTGGGATATTTGAATCTATAAACACTTTATTTTTCTTTAGCACCTAAAGCTCCTTCCATTATTTGCCTTTCCATTAATTCATCCTCTTTGTTTTTTATACCATAGTAAGCGGCTACAGCTTCTCTTACCAAAACCCGATAGACACATTTTTTATCCTGTCCTTCTCCTTTAACTTTTTGTACACCTCTTCTTCAAATAAATGCGTTGTTTTTTTTAAAGATATTATTAAATCCCTTCTAAATATAAATATTTATCCAATTTCTGTTATATATATAGCTCCATATACATAACAGGATTTTTAAAGGTAAAGTCAATGGATATGTAAA
>JAQVJB010000105.1:2334-4893 GCA_028695395.1 Actinomycetota bacterium
ATCCAATATTAAGATATCTGCATCCTTTCCAGCAGACAGGCTGCCCTTTTGCCTATCGATTCCAACTATGGTTGCCGGTGTAAGGGTAGCCATTGTCCAGGCATGGTTAAGGGATAAATTAAAATCATTAACAGCATGGCGAAGCATGCCTACCAGGGTTGTTACTGAACTTGCTATCACTTCCGGCCGGGCCTTTATGATGGCAATCCCGTTTTTAACTATACAATCCTGCCCTCCAATAAAATATTCCCCATCAGGCAGGCCCACTCCTTTCATTGCATCAGATATAAGGGCAACCTTGTTGATACCCTTGCACTTTAATACAAGCTCAATTATGGCCTTATGGAGATGAAAACCATCGGCAATGACCTCTGTAGTTATTTTTTCTTCAAGTAAAACAGTTTCCAGGACACCGGGTGCAAATCCTTTGCCTGTGGTTTTTTGTAAGGCTTCAAATCTAAGATTACCCATCACACAGGCAAAATGGGTACTATGGGAGAGGCCCGCTTCCATTGCCCTTTTCATCTGTCCATAATTTGCACCTGTATGCCCGGCAGAGGTTATAATCCCTGCCTGTTTACAGGCAGTTATCAATTCAATTGCTCCCGGTAATTCTGGTGCCAGGGTCCATTCAGTTATAAAGTCTCCATATTTTTCAATGATTGGCTCATACTCGGCAGGATTCGGATTATGAACATACTCGCTTAAATGTCCCCCTCGGTATTCCTGGTTAAGGTATATGCCTTCAATATGATAGCCAATGATATTTTGGCAGCCGTTTTTTACTGCCAGCTTGGTGGCTTCAATGGTTTTATCCAACTGGTCAAAAGGTACACTGATAGATGAAGGAGCCAGGCTAGTTGTGCCCTGCAATAGGTGGAATTGGGCCCCATCGGCAATTTCCTTAGCTTCCATTGAATTGAAATCATTTCCTGCTCCTCCATGAACATGGATATCTACCAGCCCAGGACCGACAAACAGCCCTTTGCAGTCAATTACTTCCTCTCCTTTTTTAAGGATGCCTGTTTTGCGGATTTCTTTGATTTTACCGCCCTCAATTACCAAATCATTATTAATTTTCTGGGCAGGCGTTATCAAGGTGCCGTTGCTAAAAACTTTCGTTCTTGGTTTGATGGCCATTTCTTTTACCACCCCTGCTAATGAGTAATATTTTCTACCAGCTGAACTTTCAATCCATTGGGATCTAATACATAGAAAAATTTTATATTCTGGTTTGGCTGAAAAGGCCCGCTATCAATTTTTATGCCTTTTTCTTTCAAGCTTTCCATCATTTGGTCTACTGATTCTACCTCAAATCCCAGGGAAATATCTGATCCCACATTGGTATTTTCTATTTTCCCTGTGGAAATCAGTTCCACCCTGGTACCCTCCTCGCCCAGGAAGGCAATTTCCGTATCCGGCCCAGCTTTAAATCTTTTGCTAACGGGCAGCCCAATTATTTCTTCATAAAACTTCAGGGATTGCTCCAGATCCTTAACTAATACTGTAACCCAACAAAATTTCATTATCTACTTTCCTCCTAGGACTAAAATTATTTTTAATTTACCCCTTGATTAAAATTATATCCCATAGCAAATGAATATAATAGATTATGGTTAGCAGGCCTATCTGCCTAAGTTTAGCATATCCAGCAAAGAGCCATAAAGGTTTCTAGTCCTTTATTTAAAATCCAAAGTTTATAATATAAATATAATAGTTTAGCTTTAATAGTAGCATTTATATTATAAAAATATTATAATTATATAATTGATTAAAACTACAGTATTTAAATATTATTAATATTTTTGTTGATTTTCTTAAGAGATTAATATGCCAAAAATAATTGACATTGAAGGTATTGGTCCCTATTACGCAAAGAAACTTAACAGCATAGGTATTAAAACAACGGATTCCCTGCTTAAGCATGGATTAACACCCGGGGGCAAAGAAAATATTTCTAAAAAAACCGGTATTCCCTACAAGCTTATTCAGGAGTGGGTAAATATTGCTGATCTGGTAAGGATTAAAGGCATTGGTGAAGAATATTCAGATCTTATTGAAGAGGCGGGTGTAAAATCAGCAGCAGAACTTGCAGGTAGAGACCCGGACATTCTCTTTAAACAACTGATTGAAGTTAATGAAAATAAAAGACTGGTAAGAAAGCCTCCCCCGCTGCAGGCAGTAAAAGACTGGATAGAGCAAGCAAGAATTATTTCCAGCCCAAAAGGTAAAACTGTTAGTTCCATATCAACTACAGAAGCAACCCAAAAAAGACCTTTATCTATAACTTTTGCGGTAATATGGGGAGCATTATTTCTAATAATTTTCCTTATATCGTTTTTTGCTTCGTCCAAAGATAGCCCCCTTACGGCTATATCCATACCCTTTTTAATATTTGGTTTTCTTTCAATTATTGTATCTGCAATTTTGCTCCTCCTGAACCTAAAAAACAGCCGCCGCAGGAAAGGTTTTAAATATGTCCTATCTGCTTCTGGAATAGTTACTTTCATAGCCGTAATCCTAATTACTGTGTCTGCCATAATTAATCCTTCCCCTGAA
>JAQVJB010000023.1:0-11862 GCA_028695395.1 Actinomycetota bacterium
AGGATAGTGGATGAAAAGAAAAAACCACTTGCAGCAGTAATGGTTACCAATCCCAATCCTTTAGGTATTTTTGAAAAAAATATACTTAAAATTTCAGAAAAAATGCATAAGAACGGCAGTTTTCTTTATTATGACGGAGCTAATCTAAATGCTATTATAGGGCTGGCAAGACCTGGTGACATGGGATTTGATATAGTTCATTTGAACTTGCATAAAACTTTTTCTACACCTCACGGAGGCGGAGGACCTGGCGCAGGGCCGATACTTGTAAAAGATAAATTAAAGACATTTTTACCTGCCCCGGTTGTTGCAAAAGATAAGGAAAAATATTATCTGAATTATGATTTAAAAAATTCAATTGGGAAAATAAAAGCTTTTTATGGTAATTTTTTGGTTTGCCTCAAAGCTTATTGTTATTTACTGTCAGTCGGCAGCAACCTCAGGGATATAAGCATAAATGCTGTGCTAAATGCAAACTATTTAAAGAAAAAACTGGAAAGATTATTTGAAGTTCCATATGACAAAAATTGCATGCATGAATTTGTTTTATCTGCAAAAAAATACAGGGATAAAGGTGGTTCAGCACTGCATATCGCAAAAAGAATAATCGATTATGGCATTCATCCGCCAACCATATATTTTCCGATTATAGTAGAAGAAGCAATGATGATTGAACCTACAGAAACTGAAGATATTCAGCAATTAGATAAATTGGTAAACATATTTAACATGATAATAGAAGAACTTGAAAGCAATCCGGAAGCAGTAATAAATGCTCCGGTAAATACAGAGATTGGTAAACTTGATGAAATAAAAGCATTGAAAGAACCGATATTAAAATATTGAAAGGATAAATCATCATTTAAATTATTTCGATAAATTAATAATCAATTAGAGACTTTAATAATATAAAAACATTATAAAACTAATTAAATCTATTTAAGATTTAAGCAGGTGAAGAATGAGTATTAAATGCAGTGAAAAAGAAATTTTCAATATAAGTGATTTTAAGATAAACGAGCTAAATAAAAAAGCAAGGGAAATTAGAGCTTACACGATAACCGCAATATCGGCAGCAAATTCTGGCCATACCGGCGGTTCAATGTCAATAATAGATATATTAACAGCTTTATATTTTCATGAGCTTAAATATAATCCAAAAAATCCCGACTGGGAAGACAGAGACCGCCTGTTTTTATCTGCAGGCCATAAAGCTCCGGCATTATATTCTACTCTTGGGTTAGCAGGGTTTTTTGATATAAATGAGGTTGTAAAATTAAGAAGATTCGGCTCGGGGTTTGAAGGACATCCAAACAGGTTTAAGGTTCCGGGAATTGAAGCCTCCACCGGATCTTTGGGTCAGGGTCTTGGGATTGCAATCGGTTCAGCGCTAAATGCTAAATATGAAAATAAAAAATATAGAGTATTTTGCATAATGGGCGATGGAGAACTGGATGAAGGCAGTGTCTGGGAAGCGGCAATGTCAGCCGCCCACTATAAACTCGATAACCTTATAGCAATAATAGACAGAAACAATCTGCAAATAGACGGATTGACTTGTGAAGTTATGGAAATAGAACCATTAAGGGAAAAATGGGAAGCATTCGGTTGGAAAGTATTCTTTTGTGACGGGCACGACATCCATGATATTGTAACGAAACTGCATTATGCCTACGAAGTTAAAGATAAACCAATAGTTATTATCGCAGATACTATCAAAGGAAAAGGGATTAGCTTTGCCGAGAATAATTATAGGTATCATGGCATCGCCCCCAAAGATGGCCTTGAAGGAAAAGAATCTTTGAAGGAGGCTTTGGCAAATATAAATTGTGATAGTTTTTCCATAGAAAAGGCAAAAGAACTTCTTGGAAATGTATGCCAATATCAAAATAAGGTAAATGATTTGGTTGAAAAAAATATTCCGAAATTCTCTACAGACTATTTCTGGAATAAAAGCGATAAAATGAAAGTAGAAATGTTTCCCAACAGATCTGGATTTGGCAAAGGGCTTGATTTTATCGGAGAAGACAAAAGAGTCGTGGTATTGGGAGCTGATATTACTGAATCCATTAAAATGAATTCATTTTATCAGGAGCATAAAGAGAGAAAAAGCAGGTTTTTTTCATTTGGAATAGCTGAACAGAATATCACAACTGTGGCAGCAGGCTTGGCAAAAGAAGGCAAGATTCCTTTTATTGGGTCATACGGAGTATTTATTGCTGGAAGAAACTGGGACCAGATTCGGACAACCATTTGCTATAACAATTATAATGTAAAAATCATTGATGCCCATGGAGGAATATCAGTAGGGCCAGATGGCGGGACGCATCAGGCACTAGAAGATATTTCGAATTTGTATTACTTGCCGAATATGAAAATTCTGGTGCCGGCTGACAGTATTGAAGCTGAGAAATCTACAATCATAATGAAAAATATAAATGGTCCTGTTGCCATGAGACTGGCAAGAGAAGCAACACCGCTTGTTACCAGTTATGAAACTCCTTTTGAGTTCGGAAAAGCTAATATTATCAGGTATAGAGGAATTCAGGATAATTTTATAGACGCTTTTGATTATAAGCTATCTTGTGATTATTTTTCTGAAAATGAAGATCTGGCAATAATCGCCTCTGGACCGGTTTTAACAGAGGCTATGAGAGCAGCATATATTTTAAAGGAAGAATACAATATTGAAACCAGAATAATAAATAATCATACCATTAAACCAATTGATGAAGATGCAATTATAAAGGCAGTTAATGAGATTGGAAAAATTATAACCATCGAAGAGCATCAGGTAGGCGGTATCGGCAACATAATTGCTGGGCTGGTCGCAAAAAATCAAATAGTTAAAGAGCCTTATAAATTTCAAATGATTGGGGTAAAAGACAGATTCGGTGAATCGGGACAACCGTGGGAGCTTATGAATATTTTTGGACTTACAGCTGAGTTTATAGCCAAAAGCAGTAAAGATTTTTTAAATCTATAAAGCAATAATTCCCATTTGCCATAAGTTAATTATGGGTAAAAAAAATTTGTAGATTTCATATTGATTAAGAATCTGCCATGAGCTGCTTTAATATATCAGATATAATTAAAAATCCTGATATCCGGTTTATGATTTTAATTAATGCAGTTAGTTATAAACAAAAGTCCACAAAAATGCGTCTATGTTAATACAGGGAATTTTATCTGGAGGCAATTAAAATAAAAAACAGAATACTTGACATCATCGATCTGCAAATAATAGATTACAAGAAGGCTTTTGAAATCCAGCTGGAAAAATTCGCTAAAAGGCAGAAAAATGAAATAGATGATACATTATTAATTCTTGAACACCCCTCTGTTATAACTTTGGGAACCAGTGCAGACCGCGCAAATATTATTGCTTCTCCAAAAAAATTGTCTTCAAAAAACATTGAGGTAATCAACACTAACAGGGGAGGGGATGTAACTTTCCATAATCCCGGTCAGATAATAGGATATTTGATAATTGATTTAAGAAATCATGAACAGGATGTAAAACTTCTTGTATGGAAAATAGAAAATTTCATAATAAGAATGCTTTTAAAAGAATACGGCATAAAATCATCAAGAATAGAAGGGCTGCGAGGCGTATGGGTGGATAATTCTAAAATAGCAGCTCTCGGGATTTCGATAAGAAGATGGATAACTATGCACGGATTTGCGCTAAATGCTGACAATGATCTTGAAGGATTTAATTATATAATCCCATGCGGTATTAAGGATAAGAAGGTTACGTCTATTAAAAGTATTACAAAAAAACCAATAGATAAAATCAAGCTTAAGAAGAATATAGCATTTTATTTTACAGAGGAATTCGGTTATTTTAAGAAATAAGATTTATACAAATTTTTAAAATAATTCATAAATATTATGGCAAGAAAAGTGTTTATATAATAGATTTATAAATTAATATGTATTAGCCTGTTGTTAATCAATTGAATTAACTGGGCGAAGACTTTGGATTAGTAAACTAAGGTAAATTTTTGAAGAACAGGCTTTAATTATAATAAGAATTATTTATAATATTTAACCCTATTAATATTCAATTAAAGATTTAGGAAATATTTTAGAGAGATTAAAGAGAAGGAAAGTGTCAGGAAAAAATAGCGATTGGCTAAAAATCAGGTACAGCAATAATAATAACACAATTAAAACTGCTGAGATACTTAGGGAGCTTAATCTTAATACTGTGTGTGAAGAAGCTCTGTGTCCGAACAGGTGGGAATGCTTTTCAAAAAAGACAGCAACCTTTATGATACTGGGTAGAATCTGCACCAGAAACTGTAGATTTTGCAATGTTGAGGGAGGAATTCCGGAAAGTCTGGACTCTGCAGAAGCCGTTAAAGTCGCTGAAGCTGTTAAAAGACTGGGCTTAAAGCATGTAGTCATAACTTCAGTTACCAGAGACGACCTTGAGGATGGCGGTTCCTCAGCTTTTGCGGAAGCAATATTGCAGATAAAAAAATTGAGAAGTAAAGATACTGTTACGGTTGAAGTGCTTATTCCTGATTTCAAAGGCTTAGTTTCAGCTTTAAAAACAGTAATAAAACAAAAACCTGACATACTGAATCATAATCTTGAGACAGTAAAAGAACTTTATCAAAAAGTAAGGCCGCAGGCTGATTATCACCGCTCTCTTGAGCTTTTATCAAATGCAAAAAAAATCGATCCGGCCATAATAACAAAATCAGGGATAATGGTCGGCTTGGGAGAAAAAAAGAATGAAGTTATAAATCTTTTTAAAGATTTAAGAAAAACCGGTTGCGATTTTATTACAATAGGCCAGTATCTTTCACCTTCAAAAAAGCACCTTAAGGTCACTGAGTTTGTAAATCCTGAAAAGTTTAAGGAATATGAAGAGATTTGCAAGAAAATGGGATTTAAGTTTGTGCAGTCAGCGCCGCTTGTAAGAAGCTCTTATCATGCTGCTGATTTTATTTGATACCATCATCTTATCTTAAAGCCTGTATATTTATTATTATTATTATTTTAAATAATATCTTATTAAAGCCTCATTCCTGCAGAAAAGCTATCAGGCTATTTAAATAAGAAAATTTCTGATTTTAAAAAATAAGATTTTATTAGCTTTTTCTTAAGATTTGATATATAAATTAAACATAAAAATTAAAATATTTTGACAACTTTCAGTTAGATAAGTAAAATACATAACATCATAATCTTTTTTTAATAAACATAAATCTTATATTGACACCTAGAAAAATGATGTTAATATTTGTCAAAAATATAAAGAAAGAAAAAGGATTAAAGAATTATGCCAGACGAAGTAATTCTTAGTTTAAAAAACATATCCAAAACTTTCCCAGGAGTGCAAGCACTTCAAAATATTTCTTTTGATTTAAGGAAAGGGGAAATTCATTGTATCTGTGGTGAAAACGGAGCAGGTAAATCAACCCTGATAAAAATAATATCAGGAGCTTATCAGCCTGATCCTGGAGGATATATAGAATTTGAAGGAAGTCCTGTTTCATTTACCCACCCCTCTGTTGCAATGAAACTTGGGATACAGACAATTTATCAGGAACATACTATTTTTCCACATTTAAGCATAACCGAGAATATTTTTGTGGGAATGGAAATCACAAAAAACGGTATGATGCGCAAGGTGGAAATGAGGAAGAAAACAGAAGAAGTGCTTAAGTATCTCCATAGCGATTTAAAACCCGAGCAGCTTGTTGATGAATTGTCATCAGGAGAACAGAAAATTGTAGAAATAGCAAAAGCCTTGGTCCTTGACCGTAAAGTAATTATAATGGATGAGCCGACTTCTTCATTTTCTGCAAATGAAATAGATAACTTATTGGAGATAACCAAAAAGATAAAGGAAAGAGGAATAGGAATTATATATATTTCACACCATCTCGAAGAAGTATTTAGAATAGCTGACAGAATAACTGTATTAAGGGATGGATTACATGTAATAACCTGTGATGCTAGCGAAGTAGATGAAGCTCAGCTTATACGCCATATGGTAGGTCGAGACGCTTCGGCGTTTTACCACAGAGACTTCTATCCTGTTGGTGAGACAGTTTTTAAAGTCGAGAATCTTTCCGGTAACGGAGTCCATGATATTTCATTTGAATTGAGACGTGGAGAAATATTAGGTATTGCCGGAATGGTAGGCTCTGGACGTTCTGAACTGATGACACTTCTTTTCGGAGGAGCTGAAAAAACAGGTGGCAAGGTATATGTATTGGGCAAAGAAGTTAATATTAAAAGCCCCATGAATGCTATTAAAAATAAGATGTGTTACATAACCGAAGACAGACAGTTTACTGGATTATTTTTGATTCATACAATTGCCCGAAACACTATTATTGCGAATATGGCCAAAACGAAAAAGTTTTTGGTAAATCCTAAAAAAGAAATTGATACTGGGAATCAATATATTGAAAAGCTAGGGACAAAAGCAAATGATTCTCGTATGCTTGCCATGAATCTGTCTGGTGGGAATCAGCAGAAAGTAGTCCTTGCTAAATGGTTTAACACAAATGGTGAGATTTATATTTTTGATGAGCCCACACGTGGTATAGATGTTGGAGCAAAACAGGAAATCTATCAGATTATGATGAATCTTCTCAAAGAAGGCAAAGCTATAATAATGGTATCTTCCGATATGCCTGAAATGGTATCCATGAGCGATAGGGTTTTGGTAATGAAATCCGGAAGGATTGCCGGTGAGCTAAAGAGAGAAGAAGTTAGTGAGGAAAATATTCTTGAGTTATCAATAGGAGGTAAAAAAATATGAAAGAATCGCCTGTTCAGCAAGAAAAAGAAAGAAGATCATTATTCGGAAGAGGCGAAAATTCTACAGTTATAATGATGCTGGTGTTTTTCTTTATCGCTATTATCTTGATTCAGTTAATTACAAGCGCAGCCTCTGGCAAAGTTGTTTACCCTTCTTTTATAAGCCCTGTTAATCTTTTAAATATAATTATGCAGGTAGCCGCAGTCGGCATAATGGCTATGGGTATGACAGTCGTAATGGTTGGTGGAGGCATAGATTTATCTGTTGGTATGCTTGCATCATTTGTTACGATATTTATTGCAAAAAGCATTATGCACTGGGGAATACCTTTATGGGCTGCACTTATATTAGTGATTATAGTTGCAGTTATTCTTGAAGTTATAATGGGTTTTATTATTTCACGTTTTAAAGTAGAGCCCTTTATTATTACCTTGGGCGGGATGATTGCTTTTCGTGGCATAGCACTTATTATATGCAATTCCCAGGAAATAAGTACGCAGGGAGCTCTTGCTGCATTAAAAACAAATTTGATAGCAGGAGCAAAAGGTCCGTCTGGACTTAATCTTACATTCCCTATATACGTAGTAGTATTTATAGTGATTGCTGTAATAATATGGTGGCTCATGAGATATACAAAATACGGAAGAAGAGTTTACGCAGTCGGAGCAAACAAGAATGCAGCATATCTTGCAGGCATAGACGTGCGTAATGTTGTAATGTCCACATATGCCTTAAACGGACTTTTGGTAGGTGTGGCAGCCATTATGCTTTTAGCCCGTGTTAATACTGCCATAATTACAGTAGGCCAGAATCTGGAAATCGATGTTATTGCAGCTACAGTAGTCGGGGGTGTTGCATTGTCAGGAGGAAAAGGAAATATATGGGGTACTTTCATAGGTGCCATTCTGCTTGGCTCGATTGCAAATGCCATGAACATACTTCGTCTGCAAAGCGAATGGCAGTTTGTTGCAAAAGGTGTTATCATTATAGTTGCTGTTACTGTCGGAGCAATAGTTCAGGAAAGACAGTCAAGGGCACAGTTTATGAGGCAAATCAAATAATTTTTTAAATAATCAGAAATATTCAAAGACTTTTGGAAATGAATTGTAATATACATTAATGCGTTATGCCTAAATATATCTGCTGCAGCGGGAAATCCGTTTGCAAGCTTATATATAAATAAAAACTTATCCCTTATCATTAAAAAAGAGGAGGAAAATCGATATGAAAAAAACATTATCTAAAATGCTCGTACTGTTATCAGTTATATCAGTACTAGCTCTAATGATTGTTACCGGATGCGCTCAAGCTGCAACGGAAACAACAGCTGCTGCTGAAACAACAGCTGCTGCTGCTGAAACAACAGCCGCTCCAGAAACAACAGCTGCTGCTGAAGAAGAAGCAGAAGAAGAGGTTGCTGAGGTTCAGGAATTAAGCATAGGCTTCTATGCTGACGGTGCAGATTCATACTATCAGGTAATGGTAGACACAATGAAAGCATGTGCTGACCTTGATCCAGAATGCAACTGGACAATTGATTATAAAGTAGGTCAGAATACTGCTGCAGAACAATTGCAGGCAGTTGAAGACTTTATAACCGCTGGTTATGACGCTATAGTTGTAATCCAGAACTCAGCTGATACCACTTCAGAATGTATTGCAAAGTGTAAAGATGCAGGAATTCCTTACTTCGGAGCTGCTCACAGCTTTGCAAGTGTTGACAACAATACTGATGCCGCAGGTTCATGCTGCTACAACTTTGTAGAAGCTGGAGTATATGCAGGTGAAGACGCTATGAACAGAGGCGTTGAAAAAGTCATCATGATTGAAGGTCAGCTTGGCCAGGGTAGTGCAGGCGCTCAGACATTAGGATTTTTGAAAGCATATGAAGATGCTGGAAAGAGTCTTGGTGGAGTTACAGCTGAAGATTTAGCTACAAAGAAAACTGAAGCTAAACAAGATGGCAGCCAGGAAATAGAAGTTATATTCTGGGCTTCAGGCGGATGGTTCTCAGATCCTGCACAGAAAGCTATGACAGATGCAATCACTTCTTTTGGTGCTGACGGCTTTGACGGCGCATATGTTCAGAACGACCCAATGATGGAAGGCGCTATTCTTGCAATGGAAGATGCCGGGCTAAACACTTCTGACTACTGGCTAGGTGCATCAAACGGTAGAGAAATATCATGGCAGTGGGTAAAAGACAAAGTCATCACAATGGACGTTAACCAGACTGCAGCTCTTGAAGGCGACACACTTTATCAGCAGGTAAAGGCCTTCTTTAAAGGTGAAGAATATAGACAATATATTCATCCATATCTAACTCCTTATAACATTGACGATGTCAATGATGTAGCTCTTGTTCCATTCTCAGATGTAGATGCATACATGGCTGGAAGAGCAGCAGGAGATTTCGTTAGTGATATAAATGATCCTAAATTCGTAGACCAGGAAGGATTTTAATTTTAATTTAAAGTCCTTAGGACATAAATAAAGTTAATTTTTTCTGGTTAATAGGGATAAGAAATAAACCCATCAATATAATGTGATGGTAGAAATAAAAGGCGGGCACACTAAGATTGCCCGCCTTTTTTAAAATTTTTTTTAGATTGAGTATTATTTTTTAACAATATTCTTTAACTCCTGATTCATGTTTGATTTCTCAGATTTTCAAATAGAGAATTTTATTCAAAATGATTTTACCGTTTAGGTGCTAATTATTAGAAATGATAAAATTATTGTATAATTATTAAAGTTTTATAATAAAAATATAAGCGAGGTGGATATGATTAAGTTAGGGATGCATGCTGATAACCTGAGAGTTTTAAGCGGTTCTTTTAAGTCTGCTGTTGAATTGGGTGCTAAATATAAATTGGAACATCTTGAGTTTGGCGTAATCTACGGTATTTATTTTATCCAGTCCCTGGGATATGAGCCCTCTGTTTCAATGTGGGAAAACCCTATAGAGATAAGAAGGTATGTTGAAAGCAAGGGAATGCCAATATCACAGATTGATGCTGCCTATCCTTTAATGTGCACAAGTGGAAGCAATTACGGTGTATTTTATACTCAGCAGGCAATAAGATTTGCAAATCATCTTGGTGCAAAAAAAGTTGATACGACCGACAGTGCGATAATTGAAGACAATATGACAAAAGACGAAGCTTTCAAGGTTGCAGTTAAAAATTACACACAGCTCTTAAAATGGGCTGAAGATTTCAATGTCATAGTGAATATCGAAACCCACGGTGCCTTAACAAATGATGTTGAATTCATGCTAAAGCTGCTATCTCATTTTGAATCTGAATATATAGGATTTAATCTTGATACTGGCAATACTTTTATATCAGGCCAGACTCCTCTGGATGTTTTGAAACCTTTGCGAAAATATCTGACCCATTGCCATATAAAGGACGTAGGAGCTGACCTTGCTGCAGCAGTAAGGGGCGAAGAAACAGGGATTGCCTGCAGCGACCAGTCTATCGGCGCAGGAGTAAACGCAGAAAATATTAAAGATGTCATTGCATATCTCAAGGAAACAAACTGGGAGGGAGAAGTTTCGGTTGAATGCAGCGGAACCGACGAAAATATGAGAAAAAGCGTTGAATGGCTAAGAAGTTTGATTTAAGCGCATAATTGAAATGATTTAAAAAAATTATTATACTTTATAGATTAAAAATGGCCTTTTGCTTTTAGCCAAAGGCCATTTTTAATTATGTTTTATCCTTGATTTCTTAAAAATCTTTTCTAACCATATATTCATCACTAATATTAAGATTATCAAGCTTAAATATTTTTTCAAAAGCAAAGATTGCTGTACCGACGAGGCCGCATTCTTCAGGTAATTTTGTAAATTGTATATTGTAATCGTCCTTTACTTTTGGGAAAGTGCTTTTAGAAACTGCTTCTTTTAAAATATCGAGGTATTTTTCACCAAATGCCAGAAATTTTCCATGTATTACAACAAGTTCCGGATTAAACATTTTTAATATATTTGATATTCCTATTCCAAGAAGGTTGGCATTTTCTGTAACATGTTTAACTACCAGAGCATCATTATCTTTGAAAAGCCCGGGCAAATCATCAAAACCAAATTCCTGGTTTTCTTTCAGGGAAGACTTTTCCCCTTTTTTTAAATCTTCTTTTATATTCTCAATCAGTACCCTGGAGGAGCATAAAGTCTCAAGACATCCGTAATTACCGCAATGACAAAGCTTATTGCTGTCAAGGTCAGTTATTATATGCCCCACCTCTCCAGCAATACCTTTATTGCCTGAAAACAATTTATTATCTATAAAAACGCCTGTCCCTATTCCTGGTCCTGTAAGAACTACAACAAAATTTCTTATATCCTGTGCAATCCCGAATTTTTTTTCAGCAATTGCAAGTATCCTGCATACATTGTCGATATAAACAGGGATTCCGGTTTTACTTTCGATGATTTCACTAAGATTTATATTTTTCCAGTCAGTAAGATTGGGAAAAAATATTACCACACCTTTATCGCTGTCAATAAGACCAGGACCTTTTATCCCGATGCCGAAAATTTTTTTCTTATTTATTTTTGTTTTTATTATAAGTTCATTTATATTATCCAGTAATTTTTCTATTATAGTTTGCGGACCCAGCCATTCTTCAGTCGGGACAGTTGTTGACTTAATGATATTGGCTCCAAGGTCAGTAATTGCAAATTTCAATAGATTTGTTCCTATGCTTATCGTAATTATATAACCCGCTTTACAATTGAATTTTAGCAAAGTAGCTTTTTTTCCGCCGCTGGGGGTTGAAAGACCTTTCCCTGCCTCTATTATAAGTCCTTCGCTTATCAGCTCATTAATATATGTTGAGATAGTGGGTCTGCTTATCTTAAAAAATTTGGCAATATTTATTCTTGAAATGTTTTCATTTTTAATAATGATTTTTAATATATTTTTTTTGTTGATTTCTTTTAATGTTATAAGGTTTTTTTTCATATTCAGATTGTATGCAAAAATATATTTATTAAAAAAGTAAAAATATTATTCTAATATTAATAAAATATTTTAATTATTTGTCAATGTTTTTTTAAATAA
>JAQVJB010000023.1:11962-21393 GCA_028695395.1 Actinomycetota bacterium
CTTTATAATTAAAAAGATTTACATTTATTAAGTCAATGTATAGATTAAATATCTAATTGATAAATGTGCTAAAATATTTTTATTGCTAAATAAATCAAGAAAGGAAAATAAATGAATGTAGGAGTTTTCTTATTGATAAAATCTTTTGAAGGCGTTGAGGCACAATTAAAAATAGCTAAGGGAATGGGATTTAAATGTGCTGATATCAGTAATACTAATTCTGGTGGAAGCATGCTTGGTACAGCGGGTTTTGATCCTACAGTAAGCCTGGATGACAATCCTTTTGATGTAAAAAGACTTTTTGATAAATATGAAATGAAAATTTCGACAATTTGTGCCCATGGTAACTTGCTTGACCCTTCCAAGCCCAGCAGATACAGTACACATGAAATAATGAAAGCAATCAGGTTTGGTGCAGCAATCGGTGTAAAGGATATAATTACAACGGAGAACGAACCGCGTACTGAATGGGGGCAGAAACTTACATTTGACCAGAGAACCTTCATTATTGCCGAAAAGTTATATGAGCCTGTAAGAATGGCTGCAGATTATGGCGTAAGAATACTTTTAGAAAATCACGGGCCTGTTACGGATACTATTGAGGGACTTCAGGCGGTTTTTGATCTTCTCGATAATTCACCCGCAATCGGAATCAATCTGGATACGGGCAACAGCTGGCTGGGTGGTTCAGACCCGGTTGAAATAGCAAAGAAATTCAAAGATAAAATCCATCACATACATTGGAAAGACCTTGGTGAAGACTGGCTTCCAAAAAGAGGCATACAATATGGTGCAGGTTTTTCACCTATTGCAATGGGAGATGGAATCATTGACATAAAAGGTGTTTGTGATGTTCTTAAGGATGCCGAGATAGAGAGCTCCACACTTGAAATAGTCGGTGAAGATGAGATATTTTATAAAAGCGTTGAATTTTTAAAATCCTGCGGCGTATGTTTTTAATAATAAATAACGAAGGCTTTTATTTAGTTAAGAATTATAGAAATATAAAGAAAATAAAATATTCACAAATTCAAACCGGCATTCAGGGAAATATGCCGGTTTGAATTTTATAACAGTGGGATTATTTAAGTTTTTGAAATTCTCAAAATCGGTTTGTTTGGTAATTTTCATATCTTTTTTACTTTATTTTGAAAAGGTTTATTACTATAATACTTATATGTAATTTTTAATACAAAATACCGTATTGATTATTATAACTTGTAGGGAAATGAAAGAAAAATAATCTAATTTGACATTTTGTTTTTGCTAACTTCAGAATAATTTATTGATTTATGATTTTGTAATAATTAAATTAATATACAAAAGAGGTGACTTATGACTGAAGAAAAAAAAGTAGGTTTTGTCGCAATGGCATCCGAAAAGACAGTAGGTGAAATTCCTGATATTGGAATCGGAATGATAGGGCATGCTTTTATGGGTAAGGCTCATTCAAATGGGTGGATACAGATGCCATATATTTTCTGGCCTCCTGCTGCAATTCCAAGACTGGTTAAGATATGCGGAATACCTGAAGCTGAAGTAGAAGAAGCAGCCAGAAGGTTTGGCTATAAAGAATATACTACAGATTGGAAAGAAATAATCAATGATGACAGGATACAGATTGTTGACAATGGTACGCCGAACAGTCTTCATGCAGAACCTTCAATTGAAGCTGCAAAGGCAGGAAAGCATATAATCTGCGAGAAGCCTCTTGCCAGGAATGCTGCAGAAGCAAAAGAAATGAGAGATGCTGTAAGGAAATACAATGTAAAAAATATATGTGACTTTAATTACAGGATGGTTCCTGCAATTGTCCTGGCAAAAAATCTTATTATGGATGGAAAGCTGGGTAAGATATTTCATTTCAGAGCTAGGTATCTGCAGGAATGGATAATGGATGCTAATTTCCCAATGGTCTGGAGACTTAAGAAATCGCTGGCAGGGAGCGGCGCTCTTGGCGACCTGGGCGCACACATAATAGATCTTGCCAGATTTCTATGCGGCGAAATGCAATCGGTAATGGCAGTTTCAAGGACTTTTATCGATGAAAGATATGATGAAGCAACAAAGAAAAAAGAAAAAGTTGACGTGGATGATGCAATCGCTTCTGTTGTAGAGTTTGAAAATGGGGCAATTGGCACTATTGAAGCATCTAGATTTGCTGCAGGAAGAAAAAATTATAATGTAATCGAGATCAATGGCGAAAAAGGAAGCATATGGTGGGATCTTGAAAACATGAATAACCTTCATGTTTTCTGGGCAGAGGAAGAACCTGTAGAGACAAGAGGATTTCACTGCATAAATGTTACAGAGTCTTATCACCCCTACTATGAATATTGGTGGCCTCATGGACATATAATAGGGTGGGAAAATACTTTTGCTCATACTGCTTTAAATATGGTAAATGCCGTAGTGGGAAATAAAGAACTTGAACCTTATGTAGCGACATTTGAAGACGGTTACAGAAATGCTGTTGTCTGTGACGCAATAATCAAATCATCTGAAACAGGGAAAAAAGAACTTTGTATCTTTGAATAAATATATTTAAGGAAAAAGTTAAAAGCATTACTAAAAATTTATATTATTTTAATTAGAAATACAGGGAAAATAGGGGATTTAAATGAAATTCGGAATTAATACTTTATTATGGACTGGTTCTTATACAGATGAACATGTTAAAAATCTTACGCGTAAATTTAAGGAACTGGGTTTTGACGGAGTAGAGGTTGCTCTTGGACAGAAAGGCGATATTGATTATAAAAAGACACTAAAGACTTTTAAGGATAATGGTCTTGAATGTTCCTCTATCTGCGGATTGTTTGGAGAAAATACAGACATTAGAGGACCCGAAAAAGAAAAAATCGAAGGCGGGCTTGCTTACATAAGAGATTGCCTGGAAGCTTGCTCAGAGCTCGAATGCCAGGTGTTTGCTGGTCCTGCATACTCAGCTGTAGGAAGAGCTTCGCTAGTTCCTGAAGAAGAGAAAAAAGTACAATGGGATACCGTTGTTGAGAATCTTGGAAAAGCTTGCAAGTGGGCAGAAAAGTACGGTGTATTTATTGCTATAGAACCATTGAACAGGTTTGAAACAGACTTCATAAATGTATGTAAGGACGCTCTAAGGCTGATTAAGGATGTAGGAAGCAAGATGTTAAAGATCCATCTTGATGCTTTTCATATGAGCATTGAAGAAAAAAATTCTGCGATGGCTGTTCTTGATGCCGGAGAGCTCCTTTACCTTTTCCATGCAAGCGAGAATGACAGAGGGGCGCCTGGAACGGGCCAGGTCCATTGGAAAAATATAGCAGATGCTTTAAGAAGAATCAATTATGATAAATGGGTAGTAATTGAATCTTTTACTCCCGATAATAAAATAATAGCAAAAGCAGCATCAATATGGAGACAGACCGAGGAAAGCAATGAAGCTCTTGCTTCAAAGGGGTTAAAATTTTTAAAAGGTATTTTGAGCTAGAAATAATAATACTGATTTCAAGAAAAAATATTTTTATATTATAAAAAATTTAAGCGGAGGTTTTAATGGTAGAAATAAAAGAAATAATTCATAAAACTCTTTCAAAAAATAATGGCATCCTGAATTTAAAACCTGCATGGGTTGCCCGGGATTTCCTTCCACCAGGGAAGAGGCTCGGACTCCCGGAAAAAGATTATAATGTAGGTGAGAGAGGTTTTATTTGCGAAAGATGGCTGGCATCAGTAACAAAGGCAGATAATGCAGTAGGACCTGATGACGAAGGATATAGCTATCTCTCAAATCTTGAAACTGATAAGGAAATAACTTTAAAAGATGCAGTCGATGCTGCACCTGATTTGATAATGGGTAAAGAATATTCAAAAACGCATAAAGGACTTGGCAGGCTTTGCAAGATATATGATTTTGGGGCAAGAATCCCATATCATATACATCAAATGGAAAAAGATGCCAAACTTGTCGGCCGGAATTCTAAAGATGAGGCATATTATTTTCCAGAAGACGTAGAGACAGGACCCCATCCTGAAACTTTTTTTGGCGTTCATCCTTATATAGTTGATGAGAAAAAATATGACATATTGCTTCCTTATCTTGTTGACTGGAAAGATGATTTGATTTTAAGACATTCGCGTGCATACCTGAATGTTCCCGGAGAAGGATTCTTCCTGCCTTCTGGCGTCCTGCATGCACCCGGTACTGCATTAACAATAGAACTTCAGGAAGATTCTGATGTATTTGCAATGCTGCAGGCATTAAATGCTGGAAAAATAATCTCAAAGGAACTGCTTTTTAAGGATGTTTGCAAAAAAGACAGAGAGACAAAAGGTGAAAAGGCTATTCTTGAACAGTTAGACTGGGAAGCAAACGGTGATCCGTATTTTTATGAAAACCATCACCTTCCAAATATTTTTATAGAGGAGACAAGGCAGGATGGAGGAGAAGAACATTGGATTTATTACAATACTCCTAAATTTTCAGGTAAAAGACTTGTAGTAAAGCCAGGTCAGTCATTTACTTCTCAGGAAAAAGGCGTTTACAGCGTCCTTGTCTGGAGAGGCAAGGGCACCTTTGACGGTCAAAAAATAGAAGCAGGCAATTTTGCATGCGACGAGCTCCTGGTTTCTCATGACAGAGCTGTCAAGCCTCTTACAGTAAAAAATGAGGGCAAAGAAAATCTTCTTATCATTAAATTCTTTGGGCCTGATATAAATACTGATGCGCCAAAAATCAAGCCATACAAGCGTTAATGAAAAATTAATAAATTGATTCATTTATTTTTAAGAAATAGCAGCTTTCAGATTAGCTGCATAAAGAAATACTATAATAATATTAAAAAGGAGAAAAAATGGCTAAGAAGACATCAATCGGAGGCTGGGCATATATATGGGGCGGCTATTCAGAAGCTCCTATTCCTCTTGAAGACGTATTAAAAAGAATATCTGAACTTGGATTTGACGGATTTGAGCTGGGCGCTTTTCCTCCTCATCTACCGGAAAATACAAAAGAAGAAAGAGCTAAAATTAAAAGTCTTCTAAAAAAATATAATCTGGAATTATCAGGGGTTGCAGCTCCTTTCCCTTCACCAGCAGAATCAACAGAAGAGGAATATTTAAAAGCTGTTAAAGATAATCTTGAAATGTGTGTTGACATGCAGATTCCGAAATTAAGGGTCGATACGGTAAGTCCTCCCACCGAAATACCGGGAGGTATGGATTATGAAACATGTTTTAAAAAAGTAGCAGAGACCTGGAATAAATCTGCTGATATCTGTGCCAAAGAAGGAGTTAAGCTGGTTTGGGAATTCGAACCCGGGTTTTTATTTAATAAGCCAAGTGAAGTAGTGCGGATGGTTTATAAAGTAGATAATCCGAATTTCTCAATAATGTTTGATTCATGCCATGCCTATATGTCAAGCATAATAGGTGCTCGGCAAATGGGAGAAAAAGAATTGCTTCCAAAAGGAGTAGTTCAATTTGCGCATATGCTTACAGGCAAAATCGGTCATGTCCATTTGATTGATTCAGATGGAACTCTTCATGATGACGATACAAGCACCCATGCGCCTTTAGGTACAGGGCTACTTGATTTTGATGAAATAATACCTGCGATATTAGATGCAGGATACAAAGATGAATGGTGGACAATAGATCTGTGTTTCTGGCCAAAAGCGCTGGATGTAACAGCAGATAGTAAAGCATTTTTAGATAAATTAATTGATAAATATGGTAAATAAGTTTTAAGGAGGAAAAATGAAAGGGACAATGAAAGCCCAGGTCTTTTATGAGGCCGAAAAAATGAAAATGGAAGAAATTCCCATTCCGGAGGTAACGGATATAGATGTACTTGTAAAAGTTAAGAATTGCGGTATTTGCGGTTCTGATATCTCTTACTACTACGGGCTTTCTCCGGTCGGGACAGCAGACGGCAAAGGCCCTATAGTTTTAGGTCATGAATTTACAGGAGAAGTTGTTGAAGTCGGGAAAGTGCCGGAGATGCTCGGGCTTTTTGCACCTGGAGACAGAGTGGTTGTTAACCCGGTACAAAACTGTAATGCCTGTATTTCATGCGCAAAAGGGGAAACACATTTGTGCGAAAATTTAAATGTCCCGGGAGTTTCTGTTAATGGTGCTTTTGCGGAATACTGTGTTTCAAGGTATACAGGATTATTTAAATTGCCCCAAGCAATAAGTTATGCAGCAGGAGCATTTACCGAACCCCTTGCATGTGCTTTTAACGGACTTAGAAAATTGAAAATCCAACCTGGTGATTTTGTTGCGATATTCGGTCCGGGCTCAATGGGGATGATGATGACGCAGTTAGCTAAACGGATGGGTGCTGGTAAGATTGCGCTTATTGGAGCAAAAAATGATGATTGGAGACTTGAACAAGGTAAAAAAGTAGGCGCAGATTTTATTTTCAATGTAGCAGAGAAAGAATCTAAATATTATACAGACAATCTTGAAAAATCAATAAGGGAAGTCAATTCAGACAGGCTTGCTGACAGGGCAATTGTGCCTACAAGTTCAAATGCTGCTTTTGAGCAGGCAGTTTCTATATCCGGGAATTGCAGCACAATCGTACATTATGGTCTGCCGAATGAAGATGATGTATTTAAGATTCCCGCTTTAAGTTTTCATACAATGGATAAAGAAATCCGTTCTGCATGGCTTGCACCCCTGGCATGGTCTCAGACAATAAGGTCCATTGAAAACGAACTTGTAAAATTTGATTCACTTATTACAGGAACATATCCTCTTGAGAAAACTGAGGAGGCAATAAGATTACTTAAAGAAGATCCCGGTAAGCAGATAAAAATTCAGATACAGGTTTCATAATAAAAGTTTAGCAGCTTTAAATTTTAATATTTTTTAATTAATTAATAATTTGAAAGGTTATGATGTGATTATGGTAAATCAAATAACTGATACAAGCTATCAGAAAAAAAGACTCGACAAAGATGCGCTGCTAAAACATATGAATAGTTTTAGCCTGGATTTAAAAATGTCTGTAGGAATATGGTATTTTGCTCCTGGAGGCGGAAGATTTCATGAAGCTTATGTTCCTCCTAAAACTATTGCAGAAAGAATAGAGATGGCAGCGGACATGGCTAAATTTGGAGTAAAAGCTATTGAAGCCCATTATCCAAATGAAGTAAATGAAGAAAATTATCATTTATATGAAAAACTTGAAAAAGAAACAGGTATCGTGCTCCAGTCATGCTATCCTGCTATATTTTTTCCAAAAGAATATGAATTCGGTTCTCTTTCAAATCCGATAAGTGCTAACAGGCAGAAGGCTATTGATACTCTTGTAGGATGCCTGAAGTTTGCAAAAGAGAAGAACCTGCACCACGCGGGCATATGGCCGGGGATAGACGGATATACTTATTCACTTGGGACCAATTATTTTGATATGTGGGACAGATTTGAATCTGCTGTTGCGGAAGCAATGGATGAAGTTCCGGGCGTTATTGTTGCTATCGAACCAAAACCATATGAACCGGCTCCCAACAATATCTACAGGACTACTGCAGACGGGTTAATAGCATGCAAGGATATTGAAAAAAGGCTTACAAATCCTATAAACAAAGAATTGCTTGCCAAGGGAGTTCCGCTTATGGGAATGCAGCCTGAAATAGGCCATATAAGAATGGGTGGGGAAGATACCCCTTATGCTATTGCAAGATGTTTGAGAGAAGGCAGATTGTTTAATACCCATTGGAACAGCCAGCCAATGGGAAATTATGACCAGGACCTTAATATTGGTGTAGTAGAATGGCAGCAGGCAGAAGCGATGCTCTATGTTCTTAAAATGGCAGCTTACAATGAATATTATGGTTTTGACATCAATCCTGAAAGGATGCCTGTAGAAAAAGCAATAGAAATTAATTCAAAAGCATTAAAGATTATGAATGAGAGAATCAATTCTTTACCGAACGAAAAAATAATAGACGCTTATTTTGATCCTGAAAATAATAGGGGAAATATTGAAATGATACTTGTCGATGCTATGAAATAATACAAGCCGGTATAAATTTTATTTTAATATTAATATAAAATTAAAAGGAGCTGTTTATGCCAAGCCAAAAAGTAAAAGTGGCAATAGTCGGTTTAGGGTTTGGTGCTGACTTTATTCCGATTTACCAGAATCATCCTAATGCAGAGCTTTATGCAATTTGCCAGAGAAATGAAGAAAGCTTGCATTCTGCAAGTAAAAAATATGGTGTTGACAGGATTTATACTGATTACAAAGAACTATGTAAAGTAAAAGAAATTGATGCAATACATATAGTCACACCTGCAGACACACATGCTCCCATTGTCCTTGATTGTCTTAAAGCAGGAAAACATGTTGCCTGTACCGTTCCCATGGCTATTGATATCGAAGATTGTAAAGAAATAGTCAAAATGCGTAGAAAAACCGGCACAGTCTACATGATGATGGAAACAGCGGCATATACCCGTGAATTTCTATATGTAAAAAAATTAAAAGATGAAGGCAAGCTTGGCAAAATACAATTTCTGCGGGGCTCACATATGCAGGATATGGAAGAATGGGGAGCGCCATGGCCTGGATGGCCTCCGCTTAACTATGCGACCCATGCAGTCAGCCCGCTTGCAATTCTGGCAGATAAGCCAATTGAGTGGGTATTTGCTCTTGGTTCAGGGAGAATAAGAGAAAACTATATTGAGAAATGGAACAGTCCTTATGCAGTAGAATCCATGCTTATGAAATTTAAGGATTGCGATCTGGGAGGAGAAGTAACTAGATCTCTTTATGATACAGTAAGGCAATATATCGAGAGTTTTGATGCATACGGGGATAAACTTGCATTTGAATGGAATAAACTTGATGGCGAAGATCCTATACTATTTTTAGGTAAAGAAGATGCCAAAAGGATAAAAATTCCTGATACCGGAGATATGCTTCCAAAAGAAATAGCTAAATTTACGCGCTCTATGGAAGTAATGGATGAAGAAGAGAAATCCCATCTTTCATTTATACAGGGTTCAGGACATGGCGGTTCTCACCCTCATATGGTTCATGAGTTTTTAATGGCTATAGTTGAAAACCGCGATTCAGCAATCGATGCAGAAAAAGCAGCAAATTGGACAAGTGCGGGACTTTGCGGCCATCTTTCAGCTATTGCAGGTGGTGAAAAAATATATCTTCCTGATTACTGGAATCTTTAATTTCTAAATAAAGAATAAGGCACTTGTGATAAATTCTCTGGGAATCATTCCTTAAGATGAATAAGACAGGTGCCTTTATATTTAATGTTTGCTTTTGACATAAGTACTTATAAAAATATGTATTCCGGGAAGAATGACTTGAATATTTTACAGTTTTAAATATAAATATTTGAAAAAGGATTAAAAATATAAAGGACTAAAAATGTTAGAAAAAAAAGATTTAACAATAGGATATGCTCCTACAAGAA
>JAQVJB010000106.1:0-1918 GCA_028695395.1 Actinomycetota bacterium
GATAAGTATGGCAGTTGTTATTGCTCTCGGGATGCCTGATTTTCTTTTTTTCTTTTTTACTTTATATTCAGAACCGACTATCTTTGATTCGTACTGTTCATTTTTACTTTTTTTTGACTTGCTGCTGCGGGATTTTTCGTACTCGCCGTAATCGCGCCTGCCGCTGCCAGAAGAACTCCTTCTTTCAGGCGGCCTGCTGCTTTTTTTTTCCCCGTAGTATTTATCCCAGTAATCGAAATCTTTTTTATCTCTTGCCATCTTTAAAAATAAAAATAGTAATTCAAATAATCCTATATAATTATTTAATTATTTTATTGCTGTAATTCTTTTTGACAAATAATCAAATAGTAAAAATAAAAGAATAGTAAAGCTTACTAATTTTATTCTAAGTAAGGCAGAAGGTTTTTAAAAGAAATAAAATAATTATTTCAGGTTATATAATGTTTTTATACTTTCAAGCGCATCAATTGCATCCTGGTATTTCGGATATATCTTTAATGCTTCTTCAAGCTGCTCGATTGCTTCATCTATCCTTTTTTCATATTCAAGCTGCATTGCATTTCCGAAATGTATTCTTGCGGCATCTGTTATGGATTTAGCTTTATCAAAATTTACTTCCAATTTTTCAATGGCTTCATTGATTACGTCCAGGTTTATCGATGCAGCCTGCAGTGTCGCCTTTGCTGTCCTGTAAGCGCTTACCGCTTGCGCAAATTCTCCGTCTGCAAATAATTTATCTGCTACATCAATATATTTCTGGAGATTCTCAGGAAGTTTTTGCCCGGTAGTTGTTGTTGCTTCTTCTGTAGTTGAAGTATCAGGCTGCTCCGTCTTGGTTGTCTGGGAAGCAGAAGACCCGGTCTCTTCAGATGCAATTGCGGCCTGCGGCGCTTCTTCATCTTTTTTTGAACATGCCGGAACAGCGATAAAAGTTGCCAGAACAAGCATTATGATAATTGCCGTATATAAAAATCTTTTAAATCTCATCTTTTTTATACCTTTATTCATTTATATTTTTCAAATTAAGGCACTACTTAAAAAAATTATTATCCTGAATCGAAAATAAGATAAAAAATCAAAATTAAGCAAGCCAAGATAAATATTTAATGATTTTATAAAAAAATTAAAAAAAATTCTACATATAAGCATTTAATATAAAATAAAATATTTTAAGTTTTTGTTTTTTAAAAAGCAAAAATAATTCAGGTGCCTTTTCTTTAATGAGGAAAAGTCTTTAAAGCGCCTTTAAGCTTTTAAATCTTTAGTTATGATTTTATTCAATAAAGAGTTTTGTAATTATCGCCTCGGGCTGGCAGTATATCCTGAATTTTGAAAAACGCCCCTCCCCGAGCCCTTTGCTTATCTGCAGTACAAAATCATTAAAATAAAAAAGTCCTGATGCAAATCTGGTCTTTATGCTGCATCCCGATATAATGGCGCCTTTGCCCGGCATCCTTACCTGGCCTCCATGAGTATGTCCGGCAAAAATTATATCAGCTCCGTTAAGGGACAGATTTGCCAGGGCATAGCTGTCAGGAGTATGTATTAGCGCTATCCGCAGGGAATTTTTGTTTTTAATATTGTGCTTATCAAGGCCCGAAACAGTAAACGCCTGCCTGTATTCTTCAGACTTTAGGAATCCGTCATGCTCTAGGATACCAGGATTATCATTTATCCCTTTCAGGGATTTTCTTAAATCCATCTTATTTATTATTGGGTCGTCCACACCGATTATTTCTATTTCAGGAAAACCTTCAACCTCTTCATCTAAAGATATGTTTTCATTTAAAAGTACTTTTATATTTATTTCTTCAAGTTTCTTTTTCAGGGAAACATAATCATTCTGCCTGGAATAAGTTTCCTTTCTTTTAAACATATTTTTGAGAAACTCACTGGGTTTTTTATTATAATAGTCATG
>JAQVJB010000106.1:2018-4864 GCA_028695395.1 Actinomycetota bacterium
TTGTCCGAATCTTTTGCCTTAACGATTATATTATTCTCTATTAAGGTAAAATTAATAGGTTCAAACCTGAACGCATACCAGAATATGACAGTCAGGCCGAACAGCACCACTACAGACAAAACAAAATATATTATAAAGATATCTGTCATAAAAAAGGTTCTTCCTATTTAAATCATTATAAAATTATACACTATGGATGCAAGCTATCAGTTTTTGACTTTAAAAGTATTTGAAAATATCCAGTAAAATGAAAGGAAAAATCCTGGCAGGATATATCTTTCAATTGAGCCTTCAAACTCCCTAATAAAAATTATTGATATAAATGAAGAGATAAAGACAAGGCATGTAAAAAGAAAAAACACAAGCCCCCCGTTTGTAAAAGCTTTTCTTATCGTCATAATAAAAAGGATTAAAAGAATTATAAGTACAGGACCGTATGACGAACCGAGAAAAGCCCTTGTTGAATCATAGGAAGAATAAATGATTTCTACTGTAAAAGCAGAAAGTGCTCTTTTAAATCCTTCGGCGAACATACTATAATTGATTCCGTTATTTATTGCTTTCTGCCATTCGATGCCTGTAAATGAAAGATTGAGCATTGTTTTTGTTATAAACCATGGAAGATTGATGGTAATAATGAAAAACAGCGGTAGAAATAACTTTTTCAGAAAAAGCTTTAGAGCCGTATAAGGAGTGTCGCCGTTTCTTATAAATCTTGCATTTATCCTGTCTTTCCATTCTTTGTAATCTGTGCTGTCGGAAGGTTCGGAGTAAGTGATAAGCACCTTCTTAAATCTCCTTTTAAGGTATGATTTTCTTGCAAGACCGAAAAGATACACGACAAGACATACCAGCAGGAAGAGAGCGCAGTAAATGAACCCCTCACTTCTTATAAGGCAAAGCAGCGCAAAAAACAGGGCGCTGATGTATAGATGGGAATATTTTCTGTACCTGTCAATGCTCAGTATATTTAATCCTTTAATAAAGGTGTCCGCACTTGGATAATCGTGCTGGCTGCCTGCACCGTTAAAGGTAATATTGCCGCTTGTCGGATTGCCTTTAAATACAGAGTCCAGGTCATTATGTATTTTGAAATTAAAAGACATTTTTGTTTTTCTTTCATAAAAATAATTGCTTACATCCTCAATTATCCCCTTTTTTCTTGCAGTGCTTTCATTTATTTCCGCAATTTCATTTGATATATATGTTGAAAAGAAATACACGGCTATAAACAAAACTATGGAATACAGTAGATTTGTATATTCTATGTAACCATGATCCATGACAATGGGAATACTGCTGAATATAAAGGCAAGTATGCCTGCAAGCAGCTCCCCGAATTTTTTCCTGAAAAAATTAAATACTAGAAAAACTGATGAAAAATAAAAAATAGGAAATATGATTTTTACCAGGTTTTCGTTTACCTGTCCAAGCCAGATATAGATCCATGTCTGGATAAGAGAAAGATAGACCGGATAGGAATTGTGGGCAAATGAATAATCATGGTTCAGGTAAAATGTGAAAATATTTTTATCTATGAAGAATGCTTTTGCCTTCAGGCTCCAGCAGGATATCGCATCCCAGAATCTTATTGGAAAGAGGAATGTAAAGAATAAAACAGCAAGGCAGTTGATTGATATTAAAATAATTACTAAGACTTTCAGTGTGTTTCTGGTTTTCGGATTATCTTTAAATTGCTCGAACCTTGTTTTAAAATCCGGTTTTTTCAGGCTTAATTGTTCAAAGCTGTATTCCTGCTTTAAATCTTTTTCATTGCCTGCTTTGATAAATCTTATGCGGCTGAAGTTGAGAAAATGAACATTATCTATGCTTCCTGCAGAAAACTTTGCAACTTCCAGCAGTCTTCTTTTATATTTTGCAAATATGAAGACTGAGATGATAAGAAAAACCGCACTGAATATAGATATGTTTAAAAGACTGAAACTAATTCCTAAAAGAGAAAGAATATTAAGGTATATCGTTGAGATAAGAGTGCCGATGAAAAAGCTTAAAATTATGTTTAAAAGAGAGCCATAAATAGTCTTGTATCTCATATATGCTTCTATGTCGCTGGCAGCAAGCCGGGAACGGACGAGCAGAAAATAGGAAAAGGGATATCCAATAAAGATAAAGGAAGCTATTGCCGGTATAAGTTTTAGTAACTGCAATATTGCCATAAATCTTGAAAATTTGAATTTTATGCTTTATTATTAAATATTAATATTAATATTATTTTATTTATTATTAGTAATATTAATGTTAATATTACTATAAATTACTATGTTTTGTAAAGCTAAAATCCCGCAGAAGGGAATTAAATAAAATAAGTTGTACTTGAGGACAGAACAGGCTTGTTTGGTTGTAATTATCAGTTATAAATGTTTAGAAGTGGATTTTGGCTGTTGTGAAACAAGCTGTTATGAATAAATAATATTTAACTGGAGAAAATATCTTGGAAAAAGAAAGAACAAATGTGCTTCTTGATAAAGATATAATGATACTTCTTAAAAACTTTTCAAGAGCAGAGGGTAAATCCATCACTTTCATCGTGCGGAAGGCGATTGAGGAATATCTTGCAAAGAAGATGCCGAAAAAAGATTTCGGCATCATAGGCATAGGCCAGAGCAAGTACAGGGATATTTCCAGTGATTTAAGGAAGTACGACAAAAATAAAAACGGAGGTTAGTGTTGCTTGCAATAACTGACAGTAGCTTTTTATATGCCGTTGTTGATAAGAATGATGTCAATCATAAAAAGGCATCGGCATTTTTAAGAGATAATACACAGCTTACATATGTAGTTCCCTCTTCAGTCGTGCTGCAGACAAGCAGAGTGATAGGGGCAAT
>JAQVJB010000024.1 GCA_028695395.1 Actinomycetota bacterium
ATGGCGCATATAGCAAGAATGCAAAATCCACCGTTCAGGGTTTTTGTAATGCTTGGAGACGGTGAAAGCGCAGAAGGCAGCGTATGGGAAGCGATAATGTCAGCCGGGCATCACAAACTTGACAACCTGGTAGTCATAGTTGACAGGAACGGGCTCCAGGTAAACGGAGAAACAGTAAAAATCATGGATACAAATGTTCTTGAAGAAAAATACAAGGCATTTGGATGGGAAGTACGCACAATAGACGGGCATGATTATAATCAGATTTATGCAGCACTTTCAAGCATACCTTTTGTTAAAGGAAAGCCATCAGCGATAATTGCGGATACTATTAAATGCAAAGGACTTTCTTTTGCTGAAAAGAAATTCGAATTCCATCACTGGCATTTTAAAGAAAATGAGGTTGATGATGCTATAGTCAATGTTGAAAACAGCTGCAGAGAGGAGTTGGTAAAAGTTGAAAAGTAATTATAATAATCTGATTTTTAGAGATGTAAATGACGAAGCTATAATGGAAGATCCAAGAAAGATTCTTGCCGAGGAACTCGTTGAGCTTGGAAAAACCAATGAAGATGTAGTTTTTGTCTCGGTTGATTCTTCTTTAGGAGCTTCAGGAGGTCCGTTTAATAAGAATTTTCCTGACAGGCATTTTGAATTTGGAATTGCAGAGCAGAATGGTATGGGAGAAGCGGCAGGAATGGCTACATGCGGAAAAATACCTTTTATAGCCGGATATGTCCCGTTTGTATCTTACAGATGTTTTGAACAGGTAAGAGATGATGTATGTAAAACTAATTTAAATGTAAATATCGTAGGAAATAACAGCGGATTTTCTGTAAGCGCGCTCGGGCCTACTCATGTTATCCTGGAAGATGTAGGAGTGCTGAGGAGCCTTCCTAATTTAACAATACTTAGTCCTGCAGACGGTACCGAATACAGGCAGGTAGCCAGGGTTGCATCTGAAATAAAAGGTCCTGTTTATATAAGATTGTCGAGAATAAAAGCAAGGAAAATATTCAGTGATGAGCATAAACTTATTCCGGGCAAAGCAAATATTTTAAAAGATGAAGGAGACATTACAATAATTGCTACAGGTACAATGGTATTGAATGCTCTTATAGCATCTTCAATTCTTGAGACAAAAGGTATAAAAGCGAGAGTTATAAATATGAGCACCATAAAACCTATAGATGAGGAAGCTGTAATAGATGCTGCAAATAAAACAAAAAAGATAGTCACCGTAGAAGAACATTCGATAATCAACGGTCTTGGAGCAGCTGTTGCTGAAGTAGTTGTTAAAAATAATCCTGTAAAGATAAAATTTATAGGTACCCCAGATAAATTTGCAGTAGTCGGAAGTTATGAGGAATGCCTTGATTATTATAATCTGACACCGGAAAAAATAGCTTTACAGGTGGCAGATTTTGCAAGAGAATCATAGTAGATTTTTAAACTAATAAAATTAAAAGATTAATTTAATATCGGGAGGAAAAATGAAAGTTGCGATAGGTTGCGACCATCAGGCGGAAGTAATAGACATGAAAAATGCACTAATAGAGGTTTTAAAGGAAAAAGGGATTGAATTTAAAGATTTTGGAGTATTTTCTACAGACCCTATAGATTATCCTGATATAGCCAAAACTGTTACACTTGAAGTTCAGAATGGTAATTTTGACAGAGGCATTCTTGTATGCGGAACAGGCATAGGCATGGCAATATGCGCAAACAAGTTAGATGGCATAAGGGCTGCAGTATGTCATGACCTTTATTCTACACAGAGATCTATACTCTCAAATAATTGTAATATGGCAGCGTTCGGCGCTCTTGTCACAGGCAAGAATACGGCACAGGAACTGTTGAAGATATGGCTGGATCTTGAATTTGTCGAAGGAAGGTCTTCTAAAAAAGTTGCAAAAATATCTGAGCTTGAAAAACTGTAGAAATCAACAGTTATTAAAATTAATATTTAATAATAAGCAAGGTTAAAATAAAGCAAATATCTGTTTTGGGCGGTATTTTATTCCATCGATTATTTAGGCATGTTTATATAACTTAATAAAAATGGCTTATGATTTCAAGTTAATGGTAAAAGTGGCTACTCTTTATTATAAGGATGGCCTTACTCAGGATGAGATTTCAAAAAAGATAAAAGTTTCCAAATACCAGGTAAACAGGATACTTAAAAGAGCTCTAGAGGCTGGCATTGTACAGATTACAATAAATGATTCAATGTCAGGCATTTCAGATCTTGAAGAAAAGCTTGAAAAGACATTTAATCTAAAAAGAGCAATAGTTATAGATAATCTTGGTCTTTCTGACAAAGAGCTGAAAGTTAAGATGGGTCAGGCTGCAGCAAGATATCTGATGGAAATAATAAAAAACCACGATGTCATAGGTATAGCCTGGGGCACTACTGTAAATGAAGTCATAAATCATCTTCCCAATAAAATCAATAAAGATGTAGAAGTGGTGCAGGTAACCGGAGGAATTCATCAGCTTGCACTTAATCTCAACTGCCAGGATATTGCGCGCAGACTTGCAGATAAATTTGATAAAGAACCTCATCTCATTTATGCACCGGCAATAGTAGATTCCAAAAATCTAAGAGACCTTCTTCTCAGGGAGCAGTCAATAAGAGATACTTTTAAATATTTTAAAAGTATAAGCATCGCGCTTGTTGGAATTGGAGCAATATCTAAAAAAATGACTTCTTCTCTTGTTGAAACAGGCAGCATAAATGAAAATGAACTTAAAAAACTAAAAAATCAGTATGCAGTGGGAGATATTTTTTCACATTTTATAGATATTAATGGAAAAATAATCGATAAAAGCATAGATAACAAAATGATAACAATTTCAACTGATGATATCTTAAGAATACCTTATCTCATAGGAGTTGCGGGAGGCGAATCAAAAGCAGAAGCTATAATGGGAGCCATACGCGGCAAATATATAAATATCCTTATTACTGACAATAAAGCTGCATGCAAATTATTAAAAATGAATTTTTGATTTACTGCATTTTTCAGTTTTCTTTCTTATATAAAAATATAATATCACAAAGAAATAGTTTATATTTAATTATTATTTCTTTAAATAATTAGACAGATAAAGTGACCCTTGAGGTTACTTCAGACTATACTGGAATTTTAAAAGAGATAATAAAAGAAGAAGGGGAAACAGTACCTATTACGGAAGTTGTTGCGTATATGGAAGAAACAGATAATTGAATTAAAGGCATAGCAATATAGGCTTCGCCTATAAAGATAATTTTTTATAGAATAGTTGTATAATGAAAAAAATTTTTATTTTAATTATCAGTAACCGCAAATATCCTGGGCAAGACCGTAGACAGCCATTTCGCTAACACAACCGCCTTTTGAAAGGGCGCATGCCTGATAAACCATATCAGCAATATGTTCCGGTCTCAAAGCAATTTCTTCATTCCACTCGAACTTGTCTATATTTTCTACAGCTTTCTGAAAGCCGGTATTGGAACCTGCAGGTACAATTAAAGTGACACAGATTCCATGAGGTCTCAGTTCGGTATAGAGGCATCTGGTAAAGGAATTTACTGCTGCTTTGGCTGCTGAATAAATGGACCATCCAGGCCAGGATTTTCTGTCGCATACACTCGAAACATTAATTATTTTTCCATAACCTTGTTTTTTAAACTGCGGTGTGAAAGCTCTGCAGCTCATTATTACTGAATTCAGATTCAGATCAATTATTTTTTTATTGGTTTCATTATCCATTTCTTCTATTGGCGCAATTTTAAAAGCTCCGCCTGCATAGTTAATCAAAAAGTCTATTTTTCCAAATTTTTCCAAGGCCATAGAAAGCAGCTTGTCCGAAGTGGATTGTTTTGTAATATCATCAGCAAAATATATTACTTCTGAACCTGATTTAATACAATTTCTTGCTGTTTTTTCTATTTTTTCTTCATGAAGACTGGTCAATACAAGGTTACACTGATCTTTTTCTGCAAATAATTCTGCAGTTGCTTTGCCAAATCCGTCTCCGGCTGCCGTAATAACTGCAACCTTATCTTTAAGAGTTTCTGCCATTTTTCCTCCAGATAGATTATTAATTTATACTTTAATTTATTATGTATTTTTTTATAAATTTTTTATAGCTTTTTGTCCATAATAAGCCTATTTGCCATGCTTTCTAAGATAATGCTTGTCAAATAATAATATTTAATATTTAAAATAAAGCCATTTCATAAAAAAATTTTCTCTTTTTTAAATTTTATATTATAATTTCTATATTATAAAAAAACGTTTTTCTTTCAATGATGCTATATGGTTGACTCTAAAAAAAGAAAATCTGTCGCTACTTCCATAAAAGATATTGCCAGTGAAGCCGGCGTTGCCATTTCCACGGTATCAAATGTCATAAATGAAACCAGGTTTGTTGCTGAAACAACTAAATTGAAAGTCCTTGACGCTATTGAAAAACTAAATTACAGGCCTAACATAATTGCCAGAGGTTTGAGGATAAAAAGCACCAGAGCGATAGGAGTCATTCTTCCGGATATCAGTTCATCGTTCTTCTCACAGGTTATATACGGAATAGAAGAAGTTGCAAGGAAAAAAAATTATACAATGATACTGGGCTGTACAAATTTTGATTTCAGGGAAGAAATAAAAATAGCAAACAAGCTTATTGATTCATTCATAGACGGACTTATATTTTTTTCCGGTTTTGACAATTATGAATTTATAAAAAAGATATATGACAGGAATATACCTATTGTAGTTGTCGATAAAGAACTTGGAGATAAGGAAATACCCACGGTAGTAATAGACAATGCTTCAGCAGTAGAAAATTGTGTAGATTATTTATGCAGATATAACCATAAAAAAATATGCTATGTCTCTTTTACTGAAGATTACCAGACAACCGTAAGACAAAGATATGAAGGCTATCTTGCCGGACTTAAAAAAAACAATATAGATTTTGATCCTGATTTTGTACTTATGAGCGAAGAAATGAGGCTTCATGAGACAGCTTCCGGCTACTGTTTAGTAAAAGAATTTCTAAAAAAGGGAAAGCTGCCGACTGCTTTCCTTACAGCAGCAGATGTTTTTGCTTATGGTATATTAAGAGCTCTTCATGAAGAAGGATTTAAAGTTCCGGATGACATATCCGTGATGGGATTTGACAATATATTATTTTCTCAGTTTACAAAACCTCTTCTCACAACCTTGAAGCAGCCTAAAAAGCTTATGGGGAATATTGCTATGGACCTGCTTGTCAATATAATCGAAGGGAAGGAAGTTAAAGAGAAAAATATAATATTGCCTACATCCATTATCGAGAGGGAATCTGTAACTTTTGCGAAAGATATATGATTTTTAACAAAGATAGGATGTTTTTATAAATATTTACTGTAATTAAGAGTTATTTAAAATATTTTGTTTTAAAAACTTTTGGAAGGAGGGAAAATTGTCAGAAAGAGCTCTCGAAAACCTTAGATCTATCGTCCTGGATTTTGATATCGATAATGCTGAAAAGGTAGCGAAAGAAGCTGTCTCGCAGAATGTAGATCCTCTTGAAGCCGCAAAAGCTTTAACCGATGCCATTAGAGAGATAGGAGACGGTTTCGAAAAAGGGGATTATTTTCTGCCTGACCTGGTTTGTGCTGCTGAAGTACTTAAGAAGGCTATCCCTGTAATAACTGAAGAAATACAGAAGCAGGGAAAAAAATCAGGCTCACTGGGAAAAGTGGTGATAGGCACAGTCTTTGGTGATATACATTCCATAGGAAAAGGAATGGTTTCAACACTACTTTATGCTGCTGGATTTGAAGTGATAGATCTCGGGATAAATGTAAAATCTGACGCTTTTCTGGATGCGATAAAAGAACACAGGCCGGACATACTTGCTATGAGCGCATTGCTTACCACAACAGCAATGGAACAGAAAAATGTTATTGAAGGGTTAAAAAAGGAAAAACTAAGAGACAAAGTCAAAGTTATAGTCGGAGGTTCTCCAATCAACCAGGAATTTGCAGACTCAATCGGTGCAGATGGTTATGGTGCTACTGCGCCAGACGGAGTAAAAGTTGCAAAAAGTCTTCTTGGAATTGAATAAATCATAATTAAGGAGAGTGAAATGCAAAAAGGTTTTAAAAGAAACTTTGAGCCATTAAAAATTCTTACTGACAGCCAGGTTGAGCAGATCCATGCTGCATCATTAAATGTTCTTGAAGAAGTAGGATTTAAATTTGAATCTGAAAAAGCACTTAAAGTCCTAGAAGAACACGGTTGCACTGTTGATTACCAGACAATGATAGCAAAAATACCCGCAAGCCTGACAGAATGGGCTATCTCTAAAACGCCTTCAAGTTTTTATCTTAAAGCAAGGGACCCTGAAAAAAGCCTTAGGTTCGGTGGTAATACACTTTATTTTTTTAATTCGGCAGGTGCGAGATATGTTGATATTGATACGGGAACAGTCACAATGCCGACACTTGAGCAGAATAACCTTGGGGTAATCGTTTCCGATGCACTTGATTCGGTTAATGCATTTCCGTCTTATACCCCTTATTTTGAGATAGAAGGTGTTCCTCCCGTAATGTCATGCCCTGTCTCCTGTGCCCAGAGGCACAGATTTTCATCCAAGCCTTCAAGGGGAGCCCAGCCTACATATTCATATATATGGGAAACAATGATAGCACAGGCATGCGATGCACAGATAATGGGTTGCGTGGAAGGAGCGGCGCCTCTTTCTCTGGCAGAAGATCCTTGCAATGCTGCTTTTCATTATCTTGAAGCAGGCTTTCCTATCTATATTGCTTCAGGCTCAATAATGGGAGGTTCTCATCCCATAACTATTGCAGGAGCTTCCGTAAGCCATAATGCTGAGCTTTTAGCAATAATAGTTTTTCTTCAATGCATAAGGCCAGGCTCGGGGGTAATAGCAAATAATTTTGTAACAGCAATGAATATGGCAACAGGTGATTTAAATTTCGGTACCTCTGCGACATCCCTGCATCAGATGGCATTCAATCAGATATGGCATTCATATTATAAAATACCAATCAATAATACCGGCTCGGCATTTTCTAATGCAAAGATTATAGATTATCAGCTTGGTGCTGAAAAACTGCCTCTTGCAATGTCATCTGCTCTTTCAGGCGCTAATCTTATAGTGCTTCATGGGGGAGTTACTGCTGAGCTAGCCTATAATCCTATTTTAGCAATAATCGATGATGATATTGCAAATACCATAGGGAGGATAGTCGAAGGATTTAATGTAAATGATGAAACCATTGGGCTGGATGTAATCAAACAAGTGGGAGCATCAGGTACTTTCCTATCATCCAGGCAAACCAGGAATTTCTGGAAAACAGAAGACTATATGCCAAAAATGTTTGATAAAACGGGATATAAGGAATGGGTTGAAAACGGCAGGAAAACAGTTATAGATAAGGCAAAACAGAAATATGAGGAAATTATTTCAACACACAAGCCTTTGCCTTTAGATGACGGGCAGGATAAGGAAATAGATAAAATACTAAAAGAAGCTGAAAAGTTCTATAAGAAAAAAGGCCTGATTTAGATCTGATTTTATTTATTTTTATTTTTGAAACATATCAGGAGATTTTTTAAAAACATTGATTTTTCAATAGCATTAACATACATAATGCGTGGTTTGTATTAATAATTAATTGACAAAACGGGCATATTGATATAAATTAATATTACATAAAAAATCGTTTTTATATATCTCCGTTTTAAAAATGCTAAATATAAATTAAAAACACAGATTATTATTTTTTAAGGTTATTTTAATAATTTTTTATTTATAATAATTTAGTAATACCTAAGCAGGGAAAGGAGGTTGTTTTAGAAAATTCCTTATTTTATTTTTTCCCAACCGTTTTTTGTCTAGTTTCATTGATAAGGTTTCCGGAAGAAAACAAAAAATCATCAAAAAAAGGAAGGATAGTAAGATGTCAAAAACAAAATTAATATTTATTCTTGTTTTGGCTGTTGCTCTTATTGCAACTTTCAGCATTATGCCGGGCTGCACAACTGCACAGGCTGCAACAGAAAAGACAGTTGCTGAATCTGAAAGCGGATATGCTCTTTATGAACAATTAAGAGGATATGCACAGGCAAATAAAGAATGGCCCGAGAAGCTTGCAGCAGATTATTCCCTGGCTTTTACTAACATAATGGGTGGAATACCGTTCTGCGAGTCAGTATGGCAGAATGTTCAGGATCAGTGGAAATTTGCAGGCGGCGATCCTAACAAGTTGTATTATGCAGACAATCAGTATGATGCAACCATGGGTCTTCAGAATGCTGATATCCTGCTTGCAAAAAAACCGGATGTATTTATTAACTTCCAGTTTGACTCAAAAGTAAATAGTATTATTTCCAATAAATTCAGTGCTGCAAATATCCCTATTATCGCTGTTGACGTTCCAACTCCCGGCGCTCCATTCATGGGTGTCAACAATTTCCAGGTCGCATATATGGCAGGCGAGAAAGCTATAGAACTTGTTGAAGCTGCAGGCGGGATAGATGCTATTGATAAAATAATTCTGATGCAGATGCCATCAGGAGGAGAAGTAGTTATGCTTCGTTCAGAAGGTTTCTATCAGGCATTTGCTGACAAATACGGAGCTGATAAGATAGATCCTATGACAATCAGGGGCGACGGCGGTGCTGGTGAAGCTGAACAGGCAAACCAGGCTTTAACTGACATTCTTTCTGCTAATCCTGATATTGAAAATGCAGTTCTGACTTCTGTTAACGAACAGACTATGTCAGGCTGTATAGCAGCTGTTCAGACTGCAGGAAGATGGGATCCTGAAAAATGGATTGTTGTTACCCAGGGTTGTGATGAAACAGGACAGCAGCAGCTAAGAGATGGTCTTACAGACGCATCTGTTGCATATTTCCCTGAGAAATATGGCGAGTATCTGATACCTGCATCTGTTGCATTGATGAATGGGGCGCTTGTGCCTCCATTTCTGTATGTTGAAAATGAAGTAATAACACTAGATAATATTGATGAATATTACCCGGCAAAATAAAGAAAATGGATATATTCCAAAATAGTTAATTAATTTAAGAGGAGGCTAAGGCATTAGTGCCTTAACCTCCTTGTTTAATTCAAACAGGCGGTGGGATGTGACAGAAAATAATATTGTTTTGAAAATGGAAAAGATAACCAAGCAATTTCCCGGTGTTCTTGCTCTAGATAGTGTTTCAATCGATTTAAAAAAAGGAGAGGTACTGGGAATACTTGGTGAAAACGGTGCCGGCAAGTCTACACTTATAAAAATCCTTGCAGGAAATTACATAAAAGATAGTGGCGAGATATTCATAGACGGAGAAAAATTTGAGATAAATAATCCTGGTGAAGCAATGGCTTCAGGAATAAGGGTCATTTACCAGGAACTTAATACTTTAAATAATCTTACAGTTGCTGAAAATATTTTTATTGGCGAGCAGCTTGTTAAAACCGGTCTGAAGATAGTTGACTGGAAATCAATGGTTAAAAAATCAAAAATAATTCTTGAATCACTGAATGTGGATTTAAATCCAAAAGCAGTAATGGAAGATTTAAGTGTTTCTGAAAAACAGGTAGTTGAAATTGCGAAAGCTTTGTCAAAAGAGGCAAAAATACTTGTAATGGATGAACCTACTGCAGCTTTAAGCGAAGATGATACGAAATCTTTATTCAGGATAATATGCACTTTAAAAGAAAAGGGTGTTTCCATAATTTATATTTCTCACAGATTGAAAGAAATATTTGAAATTACGGACAGGGTTACTGTTTTAAGAGACGGTAAGAAAGTAAAAACTCTTGTCACGGCTGAAACGAATACAAATGAACTCGTATCTCTTATGGTCGGAAGAGATATTAAAGAAATGTACCCCAAGAGAGAAGTTCCTATAACAGAGACTGTAATGGAAGTAAAGGGATTAATTGCGGAAGGGGTCAATAATATTTCATTTAATTTAAAAAGGGGAGAGATATTAGGTGTTTTTGGACTGCTGGGATCTGGAAGGACTTCACTTGTAAAAGCGCTTTTCGGTGCAAATCCTATAAAAAGCGGTGAAATTTTTATTAAAGGCAAAAAGGTCAGCATAAAAAGCCCGAGAAGGGCAAGAGATAGTAAAATAGGACTCGTTCCCCTTGACAGAAAAATGGAAGGTCTTGCACTTGCACTTGGAGTAAAAGAGAACATCACCCTTGCCAACATCAATGATCTTGGCAGAGGCTTTCTTATAAATAAAAAAACCGAGGCTTTAAAAGCGGAAAAATGGGCAGATAGTTTAAATATAAGGACACCCAGCATAAATACTGAGGTAAATAGCCTTTCTGGAGGCAATCAGCAAAAAGTCGTGCTTGCAAGATGGCTTGAAAGCGGTTCTGAAATAATAATTTTAAATGAACCGACTAGAGGAATAGACGTAGGCGCCAAGATTGAAATATATAAGCTTATGCAGGACTTATGTGAAAAAGGTGCCGCTATTATAATGATAAGCTCGGAGTTGCCGGAGATTCTATCCATTGCTGATAGAATAATTGTTATGAGTAAGGGTAGGTTTACGGACCAATATACCAAAAATGAGGCTACTGAAGAAAAATTATTAAGTGCAGCCTGTCTATGATATAGGAGGAAAAAATGGCTGAAACTCGCTTGCAAGAATCTAATAAAGAAAGAAAAAAGGTAGGCATAAGCAATACTTTAATGCTTTTTATCGTACTGGTGATAATGATAGCTTTTTTCGGAATAACCAGCCAGATAAAATTCGGCCAGCAGTTTTTCTTTTCAATTTTAAATATTATTCCCATGTTAAGCAATATTTCATATATCGGGATTATTGCCTGCATTCTTACAATGCTTCTTATCACCGGTGAGATGGATTTTTCAATCGGCGGCAATATTGGCCTTACGAGCTGCCTTGCAGCACTTCTTTTAAGCAAGGGCATAAATGGCGTCCTTGTAGTTCTTATATGCCTGGCAGTAGGAATCTTAATGGGCGTATTCAATGGTTTTATAGTTACAAGGCTGGGAGTTAATTCAATAATTGCCACAATAGGGACTATGTCAATATGGAGAGGTATCGGTTATACGCTTTCAAACGGAGAATCTATGCTGGCTTTTAACCCTGTTATAGACTACCTTGGAAGGGGAACCATATTTAAATACATTCCTTTCCCTATAATTTTATTTATCATTGTCATTATTTTAACTTATATAATAATGAACAGAAGCAAGATAGGCAGAAGAATTTATGCTATCGGAGTTAATCCCATGGCATCATATCTTTCCGGCACAAATGTAAAAGGCATTAAATTTTTACTGTTTATATTTTGCGGAGCAGCAGCATCCCTTGGCGGGCTCATACTTACATCACTGTCAGCAGTTGGAATGCCCCAGCACGGACAAGGACTTGAGCTTACCGTAGTGTCTGCAGTAATTCTGGGAGGCACTGCTTTAAGTGGCGGCAAAGGGCAGATACTGGGGACCCTTGCCGGAGTTTTAATTCTTAGTATTCTTTATAACGGGCTGACTATGCTAAATATAATGTATTTTTATATCCAGATAATAAGAGGCATAGTACTTATTCTTGTAGTTGCTACTTACGAAATAAGACAGAGCAGAGCACTAAGAAGAGTTTAAAATAATATATTTTTAGCATAAATGGAGGATTAATGAATAATTTGGAAGCTAAGAATTCAAAAGGTAAAAATTTATCAAAAAAATTTCTAGGTTTATTTACCCAGACAAAAACTCCGACACCGTCGCTGATTATACTATATATTATTATGGCAGTTATTTTTGCTGTCTCAAACGACAATTTCCTTACAATTGTAAACTTTAAAGGAATTTTCAATAACTTTGCTGTTTATGGAATAATGGCTGCCGGCATAACAATAGTTATGATTGCAGGAGGTTTTGATTTGTCTATAGGTTCAATAGCAGGACTTGTAGGCATTGTTTCAGCAGTACTTTTAATGAGAGAAGGATTTATCCCTACGCCTCTAGTTGTTATTATCGCACTTGTGATGGGATGTGTTATGGGTCTTATAAACGGACTGATAATAACCAAGGTCGGCATAAATCCCATCATTACGACCTTGGGTACACTTGCTACAATAAGAGGAATATGCTATTTCTGGGCAAAGCTAAACCCCAGGATTTACAATGATTTCATTGAGGGTCTTGGGAGAAAATTCCTGGGAAATGTCATCCCATATACAACGATTTATATAGTTGTTATATTTGTAATTCTTTCCCTTATACTTAAATTTACCAGGTTTGGAAGGGATATTTATACAATAGGGGGAAATGAAAGTCTTGCCCGCCTTGCGGGAATCAAGGTTGACAGGATTAAAATAATAACATATGTAATTTCAGGGCTCTTTGCTGCTTTTGCAGGTCTGGTCCTGATTTCCCAGCTTGGTTCAGGCAGGCCCGAATACGGTGACGGGGCTGAACTTGAAGTTCTGACAATTGTCGTCCTTGGCGGTGTTGCAGTCGGCGGAGGCAAGGGCAATTTCCTGGGAGTCTTTATTGCTCTTCTAATTATCGGTTCAATTTCAAACGGAATGGTAATGATGGATGTGCCTGTCTATCTAAGAATGGTTGTAAAAGGCGCTTTGCTTGTATTTGCGATATCTCTGGATGCCATCAGGAACAGGCGAAGACTGCAGCTGTATTAATTATTCTAAAAACGGTCTGTCTATTATTACTTTTTATTTTATTTCCTTTGCCTTCAACTTATATGAAGTCAAGGCAGAATAAGAAGCAATGGAATATAAGAGGTCAAGGCAGCCAGTATATAAATATTATAAAAAAATGAATTGATTTAAATTTTATCACTATTTAAAAAGAGAAGGTCATGGTTTCAAAAAATTATCTTATTTTTGATTTCGGGGCAAGTAACGGCAGGGCGATAATTGCCGGATATGATGGCAAAAGATTTGAGCTGGAAGTCGTTCATAGATTTGAGAATAGGCCTGTTTTTGCTGCAGGAACACTATATTGGGATGTATTGCGTCTTTTTTCAGAATTAAAAGAAGGTATCGCCATTGCTCAAAAAAAATATAAAAATATCGAATCGCTTGGAGTTGACACGTGGGGAGTTGATTTTGCTCTTTTTGATAAAAACAAAAAGATGCTGTCAAATCCCCAGCATTACAGAGATGATGCAAGGATAGAGGCAGCAAAAGCTATGGAGAAAGCTGGATATACAAGAAAAAAATTATTTATGCTTACCGGAGGGCTCATCCTGGACATAATGGGGATTTATCATTTCTATGATTTAAAGCTAAGCAATTCTCCTGTGCTTAATAACGCCGATAAATTTTTAATGATGCCTGATATTTTTAACTATTTTCTTACAGGCAATATGTTTAATGAATTTACCGAGGCAACTACCTCGATAGTCTATGATTTAAAGAATAACACTTGGAGCAGAGAGATACTTGAATTTCTCGGCATTGGCAATGATTTATTTCCAGAGATTGTCCAGCCTGGTACAAAAATAGGAAATATACAAAAGAGCATAGCTGACGAGCTTGATATTAAACCTATAAGCGTCATAGCTCCTGCATCGCATGACACAGCTTCTGCAGTAACCGGAATACCTGTAATTGATAAGAATAAAACATGGTGCTTTGTAAGCATGGGAACGTGGCTTGTGCAGGGAATGGAAATAGATAAGCCTATAGTAAATGAAGATATATATGCTTCCGGCTTTGCCAATGAAGGGGGCTCAGAAGGGAAAAATATCCTGCCAAAGAATATTAACGGTTTATGGGTCATACAACAGTGCATGGAAAAATGGAGAAGAGATGCAGGCAGAAATATCGCCTGGGCAGAAATTGATAAATTATTTCCCAAAGCAAAAGCATTTGCATCCTTTATAGACGTGGATGACTCTGTATTTCTTCCTCCTTCACCTGATATGCCGAAAGTTATTGCAGAGTACTGTAAGAAGAAGGGACAGGACATGCCTTCAGATATCGGTTCAGTTGCAAGATGTTTTTATGAAAGTATCGTTCTTAAGATAAGATTTAATGTGAGCAAGCTTGAAAATCTAACCGGTAAAAAAATCGAACTTATGCAGCTTGTCGGCGGAGGGACCAATAACCGGCTTTTATGCCAGTGGATAGCAGATGCTCTCGGAGTCCATGTTGCTGCCGGACCGACAGAAACAACAGCAGTAGGAAATCTTATCATGCAGATGAAAGGAAGCGGCGAGATAAAAAACGTGGAAGAAGGCAGACAATTATGCATAAGATCAACTGATGTAAAAAGATACGAACCTTTCAGCAGTGAAAAAATAAAATGGGATACAGCTTATGAGAAATACCTTATGATTTTATAATATTTTTTAAAAAAGGAGACTGTTATGAAACTTAAAGTTGATGCTCATCTGTGGTGCCTGGGAACTTATGGTGAAAGATATGTCCCTGGCGGGTACTATGAACCGCTTTCAGCTGATGAACAGCTTGATATTATGTCTAAAATAGACGGACTTACAGGTCTTTTTGTTTTTTATCCAACAGCACCGCTTCCTGATGATCCAAACAAGCTATTAACAAAAGTCGAAAATTATGGTCTGAAGGTATCTAATCTGGCAGTTGAATGCTGGGGAGACAGGAAGTGGAAGCACGGTACATTCTGCAATAATGATTCAAAAGTCAGGAAAGAGGCCATAAAACTATTTAAGGATGCAATAGATTTTGCAAAAGCAATAAAAGCAGAAAGCGTTCTCTTATGGCCGGCCCATGATGGCTATGATTATGTTTTCCAAATCAATTATCTGGACTCTTGGAAATACATGGTGGAAACTGTAAGAGAGATAGGGGAATATGCAAAAGATATGAAGATTGCCATAGAGGCTAAACTTAAAGATCCCAGACAAAAACAGCTTATCGGCGATACTGGCAAAGCAATGGCTTTTATAAATGAAGTTGGATTAAAAAATGTAGGCTGCGCACTCGATATAGGCCATGCTCTTCAGGCATCTGAAGGAATAGGCGAGTCGGTTATTTTACTTGATTATTGGAAAAAGCTTATCCAGATTCATATAAATGAGAACTACAAAGATGCTGATCCTGATATGATTTTCGGCACAGTTAATTTCTGGGAAATATTGGAATTTTTTTATTACTTGAATAAAACAAGTTATGACGGCTGGTGCGCTATTGACATAATCGCTCCCAGGGATGACAGAAAAAAATCTCTTGAACTTGGTGTCAAGCTGATGTGGAAATTCCAGGAAATGACAGAAAAGCTGCTTGAACATGAAAAGGAAATAGATGATAATCTGAAAGGATATAAATTTACAGATAATATGGATTTAATAACTGAACTGATATTCAAGTAGTAATGTGTTTTATATTAAAAATAATAAAAACACAAAATGTCAGCAGGTAAAATTACATATAATAAAATTATATATAATAAATTATTTGTAACTAAGGCTTTTATGAATTTCAATCTTTTGAGACGAAATAAAAGATTTTTGAAAAATATGATTCAGGAGGGATAAATGGCAAGATATGGAATGATGTGGAAAATAAAACCTGAGCTTAAGGACCAATATAAAAAAGATCATGATGAAATATGGCCGGACATGGCTGATGCTCTTAAAAAAGCCGGCTATAGCAACTATTCTATCTATTTTAAAGAAGACGGCACATGTTTTGCTTATCTTGAAAATGATGATCTTGAGAAAGGGGCTGCCTGGATTGCAACAACTGATGTCTGGGCAAGATGGCAGAAAGCGATGGACAAATATTTTGTCAAAAGCGATAAAAATATAATAGGGCCAGAAATTCAAAATCTGGAAGAAGTATTTCATATAGATTAATATCGGAGGTTATCTGATTGGAAAAAGAAATTTGTTTTTACAGTGACGGTTTTAAAATAACAGGGACTTTATGCTTCCCTGACAAGAGCAGTGAAGATAAGAAATATCCGATAGTTATAATGTCTCACGGTTATGGGGCAGGTCGTAATGAGTTCGGTGATTTTATTTTTCTAGCAAAAGAGCTGGCAGAAGAGGGTTTTGCTTCATTAAGATTTGACTGCAGGGGTTGCGGTTATTCACAGTATCCGCTGGGCAGGATGCTTTGCGCTACCGACTGGCGTCAGGACCTGATTTCTGCGATATACTTTTGCTCTTCTTATCCAGGCATTGATGAGAAAAGGATAGGGCTTTTTGGAGAAAGTATGGGCGGGGCGAATGTGATTGCCGCATCTTCCCTGGAAAAAATTTCCAAATGTGTCGTTGCCCTTTCACCTATTGCTGACGGATTTGAATGGCTTAAAAACAATTGGTCGAGAAACCGCGGCATGGATGAATTCAAGGAATTCCTTAATATCATAGAAGAAGATAATAGAAGACAGGCTGCTTACGGAAAGTCAAATCTGATTAAAATGAAAGATGCACTTAATTACGAACAAAGGTATCTTGACCTTGTAGACACTCTCAAGAACAGCTTTACGGACCGCGAATTTACTTATTATGTTGAACTTGCATCTGTAAACTCAATAATGCATCTTAAACCCCTGGATGTGGTTGATAGAATATCTCCGAAACCTTTACTTTTAATGGCTGGTAAAAAAGATAAAATAGTCCCCTGGGAAGAGCATTCCAGGCCTCTTTTTGAAAAAGCAGGGAATATTAAAAAACTGGAAGTTTTTGATTATGGAGAGCACGGGCTTCTAGCCGAACCCACGGAAGTTGAAGCTCTTGCCTGTATCACAGAGTGGTACAGGAAGTATTTGTAAGCCTTTAATTTTATTAAAAAGTTGATTATACGGAAAATGAAATAAGCTTAAGGCTTTAATCAAAATATGTTTTTGTTAAAAGGTTAGATTAAAAGAGGTATAAATATGCTCAGTTATATTCCGCTTATTGTGATACTTGCAGCTCTTATTGCTATGGCATTGATAATAATTCTTAAAAAAAAGAAAGGAAATCAATACAGGGAAGATTATTTCAAACTTTTTGGTTGGAAATACGAGAATGGCAGTTCTGTCCATATCATCGGGGATGATGTAAAAAAGAGTACGCTAAATTTTAAAATCAGCAGTGAAATAAACGGAATCTCCTGGAATATTTTTTCATATCTATATTTAAAAATAGACAATGTCACAAACAAACCTTATACGATATTTTTGGCAGATACTTCAAGCATGGGTAAAGGTACATGTATTTTAATCCCTTCATTTAGAAATAAATCCGGGTATTTAAAAGGTGCTGATATTTTCAACAATATTCCTGATATTGGTTCAAATTTTATTTTAAAAAAAATCGGTATTGATGCATCTCTGCTATCAGGACTCAATGTTTATGAAACATCGGATTTGATTATAAAAGATAATTATCATATTTATTCAACAGGCAATAATGCTTTTATGCAGGCGCTTTCAAAAAAGAATGAAGAAGCAATAAGAATGTATATAATGGATATAAAAAATCCGGCAGAAGTCCCGTTTATTTCATTTACTCCCGAGAATATTGAAATCAGGATTCCTTTAATGATTGAAAAACCTGATGAAATAAAGAAACTGGCTGATCTTGGTATAAGCCTTGTTAAGAATACGCAAACCGAAAATCCCGGTTAAAAAATAATTAATTTAATTATTCTACTTTAAAGGATATCGTCTTTACCTGTTTGCCATTCAGAAACACACTTACCTCATAATTGCCGAACGGAAAACCCTGTGAAATTTTTATTTTGAAAACATGATTGCCTGAAAATTTTTCTTCAGGAATAAAAGTTTTGCTGTCTATTTCAATATTTTCATCAAGGAAAGTCCATTTTGCGGTAATATTATCCGTTGACTTCATATCTGTTATTTTTATAACTAAAAAAATCTCTTGCGTACCGCTGGCAAATACATCTGATTCTTCAGTAGGATTACCGTTTATATCAACATTCTTGCTTAATATTATATTTTGTATTTCTACAGGTTTTTTGCTGCAGCCATTTAAAAGGGGCAGCATAATAAGAAGAATACACAAAGCAGGAATAAAGATTGCTTTTAGATATATTGATTTTAAAAAAGATTTCTTGTTCATATCTGATAATAAAGTGAAAGAATATTATTGATTTTATATTTCAAAGTATTAATTTAACTTGCAATTTTATGTTATTATACTTAAAAATTAAGAATTTATCATTAAAATAATTAATTATGCAGGCATTTTCTGAAAAAAGAGAAGAACTTAAAAAATTTTTTTATGAAATAAAGGATTGCAGGAATTGCAAACTCGGCGAAACCAGGATTAATTTCGTTTTCGGAAGCGGCAGCGCAGATTCAAAAATAATGTTTATCGGCGAAGCTCCAGGCAGAAATGAAGACCTTCAGGGCAAGCCTTTTGTAGGCCAGGCAGGAAAAATACTTGATGAACTGCTTTCAATTCTCGGCTTTGAAAGAAAAGATATTTTTATTGCAAATGTTTTAAAATGCAGGCCACCTCAAAACAGGGATCCACAATCAGTAGAAATAAATAATTGCAAAAATTATCTTTTCAGGCAGATACAGATTATTAATCCTCCCATAATATGTACTCTTGGAAGACACTCAACTCAATTAATACTTAAAACAGATAAAAACATAACCGGATTAAGGGGAAGGATTTTTAAAATAGACAACCGCTATATAATGCCTATCAATCATCCGGCAGCTGTTCTATACACTCCGTCAAGGATGGAAGTACTTAAAAATGATTTTCTAAAACTAAAAGAGCTAATACGGATTGCTGACGGTGAAAAGCCAGAAAGCAGTTTATTTATCGAATCATCTCCTGAAGCTGCTAAAACTTTGTCTCCTGCAACAGAGCTGGAAGAGAAAAAAAATAAATCTCTGTCCGAAGAATCTCTTGATAAAGAAAACCCGCAGGGAGAAATCAAAGATTTAGATAAGAACAAGCCTGAAAATATTTCTTTGGAACAGATGGGACTTTTTTAATGAGACTTACCTGTAAATCAGAATCTTCACAGCAAACCAAAGATATCGGTAGTAAAATGTCTGCTTTTCTGGATAAAGGAGATACAGTCCTTCTTTCAGGTGAGCTTGGCGGAGGAAAGACAACATTTATTTCGGGGATAGCAAAAGGCTTAAATTCAAAACAGCCGGTTTCGAGCCCTAGTTTTACTCTTATTAATATCTATGATTGCAGAAAGGGTGGTAAACCCTTTGCAATTGTTCATTGCGATCTTTACCGGATTGACGAGATTAACGATATTTCCGAAATAGGCCTTGAAGATTATATATATAATGAAGATTATATTACTTTAATCGAGTGGGCAGGCAGATTAAATGAGGGGATCTTAAAGGATTTTCTTGAAATAAAATTTGAATATATTATTGATGAAAAAGAAAAAAGTGATTTTTTTACTGCGGAAAATCAGAATAGGAAAATAACTTTCGAATCAAAAAATGAATATTGGAATAAAAAACTTGTTTTATTAAAAAAAAGCATAAAGAACTGCATATGAAAATATTGGCAATAGACAGTACTTCAAAAAAACTAAGCGTATGTATAAGCGAGGATAATGAAACCCTTTCTACAGTAAATGACAATAAAAGCTTAAAACATATGGTAAATATAATAAGCGATATAGATAAAGCTTTTATGGAATTGAAATTTAATATACACGATATTGATTTATTTGCCGTCAACCTGGGTCCTGGTGATTTTACCGGTTCCAGGATAGGGATAAGCGTTATAAAGACTTTTTCCATGCTTTCCGGCAAGGAAGCATTCGGTTTTAATGCGCTTGATGTATTTACGGTATCATCTTTATTTAAAAATATAGATAAGATTGAAAAAAAGATATCAATTGGCGAGAAAGTTATTATTATTCCGCTTATGGATGTAAGAAATCATGAGATTTTCTTTTCCATATTTGAAGTTTCCATAGTGGATAATAAGCATCCCGGGAAAAGCATAAAAGATATTTTTAAAAATGCCCAAAGCCAGGACGTAGTATTTATATCCGGCATAAATGATAAAAAAATATTAGTAAAAAAACTTTATGATGAAAATGTATTGATTAAAAAGGATGAATTTGCTGACAGGTTTTTCAAGCTTCTTATCCAGATAAAAAAACTTAATGAATGCACATGTTCTTCATGCGGCAGCTTATTTGCAAAAAAAGTACAGTCAAATTATCCGGGTAGTAGCTCAATTATCCCTGAAAATCCAGCACGTACAAAAGAAACTATAAATTATATTTTGACAGGAAATGCTTTTTCTTCTTACGGCAGCATTTTTGAGGAAGTCAAAAACAATTCAAAACAGTTAAAGAAAACAAAAATATTTATTGAAAAAAATAATAAATATACTGAAGCCAGGTATATTAATTTACTTGCATATTTCAGGGCTATTACTGATTCGGGGAATAAAAATATAGCTCCGTTTTATGTGCGTGATTTTATACCTTTCGGCAAGCGGATTTAAAAAAGGGCACTTATTTTCAGAAATGGCAAAAGGCAAAAAAACAATGATTAATAATAAGAATGAAATTTTTATCCTTGGTATAGAGACTTCCTGTGACGATACATGCGCTTCAGTTGTCCGTAACGGAAACGAGATACTTTCAAATATTGTATCTTCCCAGAATGAAATACACGAAAAATACGGAGGAGTGGTTCCTGAAATCGCATCAAGAAAACATCTGGAAATGATAGATATTGTTATAAAGGAAGCTCTTTCAAAAGCTGGCATTGAAAGTTCGCAAGTAAGTGCCGTAAGCGTAACGAACCGGCCCGGTCTTTTAGGCTCACTCCTTGTCGGAGTAGGGGCGGCAAAAACTTTCTGTTATTTTAAAAATATTCCTCTTATAGCAGTTAACCATCTTAAAGCTCATATTTATGCCAATATGCTTGCCGATCCCGGCATAAAAGGGAAAGCCATAAGCCTGATAGTGTCCGGCGGACACTCAAGCCTTTATGAACTGGATGAAAAATTTAATATCAAAGAAATCGGCCACACCGTAGATGATGCAGTAGGAGAGGCATATGATAAAATTGCAAGGTACCTTGGTCTAGGTTACCCGGGAGGACCGGTCATAGATAGGATTGCAAAAACAGGCAATCCTCAGTTTGTTAATTTTACAAGGCCGATGACCAAGAGCGGGGACTATAATTTCAGTTTCAGCGGCATTAAGACTGCATTGATTTATCTGACCAAAAAAAATCCTGATATGTTAAAAAAAGAAAATCTCGAAAATATTGCTGCAAGTTTCCAGGCAGCAGCAATCGATGTCCTTGTAATGAAAACAATAAAAGCTGCAAAAGAATTCAAAACAGATAAAATACTTGTCAGCGGCGGGGTTGCAG
>JAQVJB010000025.1 GCA_028695395.1 Actinomycetota bacterium
AAAAAATATTGATATAAATCTGGAATATGGCGGCGGGATAAGGACTTTTAAAGATATCCAGTTACTTATTGAAAAAGGAATCGACAGATTGATAATATCTACTAAAGCTTTGGAAGATTTTGATTTTATTGCAGAAGCTAGCAGATTATCTGAAAATAAGATAATAATAAGCCTTGATTTTAATAAGGATGGCATAATCCTTAAAAAAGGATGGCTTTACAAATCTGGTTACAGTGTAATTGATTTCGGTAAAAGGATTTTTCAATCAGGGATTAAAGAGGTAATCATAACGGATATTTCAAAAGACGGTACTCTTGAGGGAATAAACAGAAAGATAATAAAGGATTTTGTTGATTCAACAGGTCTTAATGTATATATTGCAGGCGGAATAAGTAAAATCGAAGATATCTATTACCTCAAAGAGCTGGAGAGTTCAGGGGTAAGGGGAGTTATTATTGGTAAAGCTCTATATGAGAATAGAATCAATCTGCGAGAAGCTATAAGGATGGTAAAAGAAAATGATAACTAAGAGAATAATACCATGTCTGGATGTAAATAAGGGCAGGGTTGTAAAAGGTGTGAGTTTTATTGACCTCAGGGATGCTGGTGACCCAGTAGAACTGGCAGCTTATTATGACAGGGAAGGTGCAGATGAAATAGTATTCCTTGATATTACAGCATCACATGAAAAAAGGAAGACAGTAGTTGAGCTTGCAAGCAAAACTGCAGAAAAAGTTTTTATTCCTTATACTATAGGCGGTGGCATAAATAAAATCGAAGATATGCGGGAGATATTAAAAAAAGGTGCTGACAAGATATCAATAAATACATCTGCGGTAGAAAACCCTGATCTGATTAAGGAAGGTTCAGGCATATTCGGAAGCCAATGCATCGTAGTAGCAATAGATGCGAAAAAAAAAGACGGTGATTCATGGGAGGTATATATTCATGGAGGCCGGACTCCTACCGGACTTGATGTTCTTGAATGGGCTAAGCAAGTGGAAACACTTGGGGCTGGAGAAATCCTGTTGACAAGCATGGATAAAGATGGAAGAAAAGACGGTTATGATATTGAACTTACAAAAACAGTGACTTCAAATCTAAATATACCGGTAATAGCTTCAGGAGGTGCAGGCAAGCTGGAACATCTTAGGGATGCAATACTTCTAGGCGGGGCAGATGCAGTGCTTGTCGCATCTATTTTTCATTACGGACAGTACAGTATAAGACAGGCGAAGGAGTATTTAAAAAGTGAGGGTATCGAAGTCAGATTATAATTTTTAATTTTTGGAGAGAAAATGCAAAAAGTTCCTAGCGAACCTAATAGGGAAATGGATAGAGAGCATCTAACAAAAAAGCATAATGAAGATAAGGTTAAATATCTTATCCCTGCGATAATCCAGGATTTTGACAGTAAGGAAATATTGATGCTTGCTTATATGAATAAAGAATCCTTTATTAAAAGCCTGCAGACAGGGTATACGTGGTTTTACAGCAGAGAGAGAGGTTGCCTCTGGAATAAAGGAGAGACTTCAGGCAATTATCAGAAAATAATAAAAATATTTTCTGACTGCGATAGTGATGCACTGGTTTTTATGGTAGAACAGAAAGGCGCAGCATGCCATACCGGGAATAAAAGCTGTTTTTTTAATGAAATAGAATCAAAAAAGATAAGTGATTTTGATTCCGTAAGCAATGATTTAACTTTTGGAAACTATTCAGGAATCTATGGTATCTCTGAAGAAGAGAATATGCCCTCGCTTTTATTTCTGGATGAACTATTTGATATAGTTGCCGGAAGAATAAAGGAAAAGTCAGAGAAATCATATACCTATGAACTTCATAAAAAAGGTTTGGATGAAATATTAAAAAAGCTTGGCGAGGAAAGTATTGAGATCATCCTTGCAGCAGCAGCCCAAAAGAAAAAGCAGATAATATATGAAATTGCTGATTTTTTATATCACCTTATTGTTTTGATGTTTGAGAAAGAAATAAATTTTAAAGAGATAATAGCTGAATTGAAATCCAGGCATAGATAATTCAGTTGATTTTTTATTAAGGAGGGTCTTTGCAGAATAATATAAGGAAAATAGGAATACTGACAAGCGGTGGAGATGCAAGCGGAATGAATGCAGCAATAAGAGCAGCTGTCAGGTATGCGATTTATAAAAAAATAGAAGTCTATGGCTATTATGAAGGATTTAAAGGCCTTTTAAGCAATAATTATAAAATACTTTCTAATAATTCCGTGGGTGGAATAATAGATAGGGGAGGGACTGTTCTTTATACAGCCAGATCTGAAATATTCAAGACAAAAGAAGGTTTGATAAAAGCCAAGGAAAATCTTAAGAAGAGCTCGATAGATGCACTTATAGTGATAGGAGGGGACGGTTCTTTCAGAGGCGCAAGGGATTTAAATGATTTAGGGGTGAATACAGTCGGCATACCTGCAACTATTGATAATGATATATATGGAACTGATTTAAGTTTAGGATTCGATACTGCTTTAAACGTAATTATAAGCCTGGTGTCAAAAATAAGAGATACTGCTTCATCTCATGAAAGAATTTTTGTAATAGAGGTCATGGGAAGAAATTCAGGTGAATTGGCAATAAGATCCGGCCTTGCATGTGGTGCTGATTATGTTTTGATACCTGAGATAAAGGTGGATCTTGTGAAGATATCAAATGCAATCAAAAATCATAGGGAAGGTAAAAGGCATACACTTGTTGTTGTAGCTGAAGGAGCAGCGAAAGCGGAAGAAGTTGCTTCTTCGATTAAACTGCTGGTGGATCATGAAGTCAGGTTTTCAGTACTTGGCCATATCCAGAGGGGCGGCTCTCCGAGTGCGGTTGACAGAGTACTGGCTGCCCAGTTTGCTAAAAAAGCTATTGATTTCATAGTTTCCGGAGGGACTAATGCGATGACTGCAATAAGTAATAATAAAATAAGCATAGTTGATTTTAAAGAAATTTTTTCAAATACTAAAACTATAGATAAAGAACTTTATGATTATAGTCATATACTGGCTAAATAAGGGTTATTATTCTTTATTTTTTAATTGATTTTTTTGGAATATATTAATTTTTAAAATAAAAATATTTTTTTAATAAAATATTCAAATTGATGAAAATTAATAAAACCAGCTATGATAAAAAGCTAATATTATTTAATATTTAGGAGGAGGAATGAATATGGCAGTTAGGAAGGCTAATGCAGAATGGTCGGGAAATCTTGCTGACGGAAAAGGAAATGTTGAAGTTGAAAGCGGGATTTTTAAAAGTTCTTATTCTTTCCAAACTAGATTTGGCGAGGAGAAAGGAACAAACCCTGAGGAATTAATCGGTGCTGCACATTCAGCATGCTATTCAATGGCATTATCATTTATTCTGGAACAGAATAACTTCAAGCCGGAAAAGATTTCTACTGAAGCGAGTGTTCATATAGATAAAATAGGGGATGGCTTTAAAATTACAAAAATATTTCTGGATGTAAAAGGTATGGTGCCCGGCATAGATAAAGAAGAATTCTTAAAATATGCAAATGAGGCGAAGACAGGTTGCCCCGTCTCCCAAGCTCTTGCAGCTACTCCAATCGAAATGAAAGCCGAGCTTCTTTAAAATGCATGCGACTGTTTTAGATTAAAATAGAATTTTTAAATTAAGAATGCAAAACTGGAAAAATATTTTTTCGATTAGCTTTTTTTCTTTTGCTGCAATTTTGTTAATATTAAACATATGCTCATGCAGCATTATTTTTACATCTTCAGAAAATTCCATGACTTCTGTCAATATGACTACTGCAAGCCGGATTGAAGAGAAGCCGAAAGAGATTGATGCAGATGCTACTATTGCAGATACGACAACAGTACTAAAAAAAGGCGAACCTTCAATAGTGATAAGAAACGGCATGATAAACCCGGAGCATAAACAAATAGCTCTTACTTTTGATTCTGGCTGGGAATATGAAAACTCCGGTCAGCTTTTGGATGTTCTTGATAAATATAATGTAAAAGCTACTTTTTTTACAAGAGGCCTTTGGGCAAAGGACCATCCTGAAATTGCTGCTGATATAGTAAACCGGGGACACGATCTGGAAAATCATTCTCTTACTCATGGGCATATGACTGAAATGAGCGATGAAGAAGTAGAAAATGAAATCGTAAAGACAACAAATATCATAAAGGATATTACAGGATTTAATGCTGATTTATTCCGTCCGCCATATGGTGAATATGATGAGAGGATATTAAGAATATTAAATGAAGCGGGTTATCCATATACAATATTGTGGACAGTAGACAGTCATGATTGGGCTAAAGAGCTTAACGGAGTGATAATAACAGAAGAATATGTTATCAGAAGAGTTCTGGAGAATGCTTCTGACGGAGGCATTATTCTTATGCATATCGGTGGTTACGAGACAGTAAATGCTCTGCCTGATATTATCGATGGACTAAAAGCAGAAAGCTACTATTTTGTAAAAGTAAAAGAGATTCTTTAATTGTTCAAATATAATAAATCTATAAATTTATGGGAATCGGCCAACTATGGTGCCGAAGGTCGGGGTCGAACCGACACGAACCTTTCGGCCCACTGGATTTTGAGTCCAGCGCGTCTGCCAATTCCGCCACTTCGGCACGATAGAAATAATACAATTATTGAAGTTTATTATCAAGAATACAAAAAAAAATATTTACTTTTTTATTTACAAAATTTTTAATATTAAAGTTTAACTTCAGACTTATTGACATTAATTTCATATTCTAATATATTTTTTGTGGCGCCATTAGATTGTAATAATCTGGTGGCGCTGTTTTTTTGGATATGGATATATTTTTATTGAAATAAATTGAAAAAGGTATTTAATTATTAGTAATAGTGTTATAAAATAAACAAAAATTTTAAGTTAATTAAAGGAGTATTTTGATGGAGAGCAAAGCACTCGGTCTGATAGAAACAAAAGGTCTTGTTGGATGCATAGAAGCAGGAGATGCAATGGTAAAGGCTGCAAATGTGCAAATGCTGGGAATAGAACAAATTGGCGGCGGCTTTGTAACTGTAATGGTTGAAGGCGACGTTGGCGCTGTAAAAGCTGCAGTTGATGCAGGGGCAGCTGCTGCAAAAAGAGTAGGAGAACTTATTTCAGTTCATGTTATACCAAGACCGGACCCATCAACTGAAAAACTATTAAAAAAATAATTTATTAATTTTAAAATAGATAATCAGATTTTTTTTAAATGATATTTATTTTAATTATCAAAGTATTTTTTTTAAAAAATATATTTAAAATATGGCAGGTTTTTCCTGCCATATTTATTTTGTTTAAAAATATCATTAAATTCTATAAAATATATTATGGAAATAATGCTTTTAACATTTACTGAATTTCCAATCTTTCATTTTACTGATTATTTCTGTAACCACTGAAAGGAGGATTATGGAAAGCGATAAGAAATCAGCTGCAGAAAATTTAGGGAAAATGTTTAAAGAATTTGGCAGTGCAATATCCGAGATTTTTAATGACCCTGATTTAAAAACAAAGTCAAAAGAATTTGCTGAAAGTGCCTCAGAGTCTGCAAAAGCTTTTACACAGCGCTTTAAAGACGAAGAAGTCCAAAATAAATTTAAGGAGGTAGGAAAGGCTGCCCAGGATTTTGGTAAAAGTATGGCTGATTATTTTAAATCTGAAAATCAAAAAGAAGCTGCTGAAGAAAACAGCAGTAATGATGAAAAAAAAACTGAAGAACCTAATGATGACAGAAGCGGATCCAGCGCTGAGGCGCCTGCTGGCCTGAAAGAAGAAAGTGAGGCTGAAAAGCAAGAAATACCGGAAAACAACTCTTTTGAGGGCAAAACAGAAAAAAAAATCAATCAGAATGAAGATTTTAAGGCTTTTGATGGAAAGTTTGACAGTTATTTTGCATCAGGAAGAGCCGGAAGAATTACGGGTTATGTTTTTTCAATTATATTTGCAATAGCCTGGATGATATTTATCTTATTCTTTAATCAGTATATTGCATATTACTATAATGAGATTATAGATGGTGCACAACAGCTAAGGATGGTGCCGGTTCTTACAGAGCAATTCAGTCTCTGGCTTCCTTTTTTTACTTTAGGCATGCTGGTTTCCATAATAGGAAATCTGGTGCTTGTATTTTTTGAAAGGTTCTATCTGCTAAAGATAATATCAATAATAACATCAGGACTTACACTTTCTGTTACTGCATACCTTTTAAGGCTTTTCCCGTTTGATTTTTCCCTTATTCCGAATATAGCATTAAAAGGGGTAGCAAGCATGATAACTTCAATAATTCTTATTATAATTATGGCAGGATGTGCAATTGCGGTTATTATTGATTTTATAAAATTAATCGTGTTCTTTACAAGATCGGGTTCGATAGATGAATAAATGACCCGTACTCATACGGGTCATTTATTTTAATAAGCTAATTAATAAAAAAGATGTTTATATCTTTTCTTTTCCAGCCTCTGAAATAATATATTTATCATTAACCTTATCAATCAGACCTGCTTCATTTAACTCTCTAAGACTTACTCTTACTTTATATAGCGGTCTTTTCAGTTTTTCAGCTATATCCTCGACTGAATAAGGTTCTGACACTAATTCCAAAAGCTCTTTAGCGGTTGCGGAAATTGTTCCATCAGCATTTACACAAGCCATTTCTTTACCTGCCTTTATTAAAGATCTTTTTTACAGAAATACCAGTCTTTACATTCAAAAGATGAATCTTTAGTTCTTTCTTCAGCCATTTCCTGAGTTTTGGGCGGAGGCACTATAACTTTTTCACCTGGTCTCCAGTTTGCAGGTGTTGCAACGCCATTTTTGTCAGAGGTTTGCAGTGCTTGTACTACTCTTAAAAATTCATCCATATTCCTGCCCGTTGATGATGGATAATAAACCATAGCCCTGAGTATCTGCTTGTCGTCTATTACAAATACAGCTCTTGAGGTTTCTGTTGCGCTGTCTCCAGGCATAATCATCCCGTATTTTTTGGCTACATCCATACTTAGATCTGCAATAACCGGAAATTCTACTTTAACTCCAAATTTTTCTTCAATGTTTCTAACCCATGCTATATGAGAAAAAACACTATCGATGCTTAAACCCATAAGCTCACAATTAATTTCCCGCAGTTTCGCATGGATTTGTGCAAAACCTACAAATTCAGTAGTGCAAACCGGAGTAAAATCCGCAGGGTGCGAGAACAGTATGAGCCAGCTCCCCTTAAAATCCTCAAGTTTTATTGTTCCGTGGGTTGTTACTGCTTCAAACTGCGGCGCTGGCGATCCAAGCCTTGGCAGCGTATTTACAACCTCATTGTTCATTTCATCCATTTTTCCCTCCTTGTTTTTATTTATAAATCTAACATTATTAAAAGTCTTCATCAATATCTTTTCTTACGCCCTTTAGCATAAATTACTATGCTTCCTATTACTCCTGTAAAAAAAGCCATAGGCGCAAGAAAAACAGCAATAAAGAAAAATATAAGATCTTCTTTCCCTAAAAAAGCCTCTGTCATTTCATACATTATAATAGATATGACAAAGACTATTAAAGAAACTAGTGATATTATAATAAACTTCTTTAACATTTTATTTACTATTATAATATAACATATTTGTACTTTAAGAAAAACAAATTATTCTTTATGATTATAGAAAATGAAAAATTTTTATAATCATAATTCAAGCTGCTTTTAGCTTTGGATTCAAACTCAGCTATTTACTGGATTACAATTATATTGCAATGAATCAACAATGAGATAATAATAATATCTGTTTTGGAAACAAGAGGAAAAATGAAAAATAAACTTATTTTAATAGACAGTAATAATATTGCTTACAGAGCATTTTATGCTCTGCCTATCAGCATTTCTACCTCTTCCGGTGCCGTCACTAATGCAATATATGGTTTTACATCAATGGTCTTGAAAATTGCCGCTGATTTTGAGCCTGATAATATTATTGCTGCTTTTGACAGTAAAGCACCTACATTCAGGCATGAATTTTTTGAAGGGTATAAAGCCCAAAGAAAAAAAATGCCGGATGAACTTATAAGCCAGATGCCTTTGATAAAAGAAGTCCTTAAGGCGATGAATATTCCATCTATTGAGGTGGAAGGGTTTGAAGCTGACGATATCATAGCAACCATAACAGGCAAATGCAGGGAATTTTATGAAGACATTATGATTATTTCTTCTGATAAAGATATGCTCCAGCTGGTGGGGGGGAATATCAAGGTAATTTCTTTAAAAAAGGGAATGTCAGATATCGTAATTTTTGATAAACAATCAGTATATGAAAAATTTAATGTCATGCCTGAGGAAATACAGGATTATCTTGCGCTTACCGGTGATAGTTCGGATAATATACCGGGTATACCAGGAATAGGCCCCAAAACAGCTTCACATCTTATAAGTCAATTTAAAAGTGTTGAGAATATTTATAAGAATATTGAAAAAATAAATAGCGATAAGCTTGCCAAGCTTGTTTTAAAGAATGAATCTACTGCAAAATTTTCAAAAAAACTGACTGAGCTGATAGATAATGTTGAAATGGATATAGATGTTATGCTTAAGCAGGAAATTAGAAATGCAGATATTTCTGAAATACAAAAGTCTTTTGAAATGCTTGAATTTAAAACTTTGTCAGAAAGAATTAAAAAAATTACTTTTTTTAGAGATAACTCTAAAGAATATGGGAAATTTTCTTTAGACTCTGTGCAAGATGACGCCGGGCTTGTCAAAAACACCTATGGCAAAAATGATTATCAGCAATCAATAAATTGTAATATCTTAAAAGATGTTAAAGATATCAATAAATTTATTAAAAGTATCGAAAATAGCAAACTATATTTTTCAATATTTTCTCCTTATAGTGATAAAGCCAGTAAGAGTAAGACAGGTGAAAAAGTCCTTGCAATGTTTAATGGGAAAAATGACATACTGATGACCAGCTCTTCCAAGTTGAAAGATGGTGCCTGCATTAATGCCCTAAAAAGAATTTTGGAAGATGACAATATAATGAAAATCGGATTTGATATCAAAAATGCTTACAAGTGGCTAAAAGACAAAGGTATCGGGATAAATGGATCTATAAATGATTTGAAAATATTTTTTCTGCTGCTTAATTCAAATAAAACAGATGTTGATGTTAAAGACATATTTGAAAGATACACAGATATAAATTCAGACGATATCATAAATGCTTTGAATAAATTTTCTTTTAAAGATATCAGCTGCGCAAAATTAGAAAAATCAAAAATGAACCATGAAAACATCGAGAAAAATCAGCAGATGTCTTTTACTGGTTCTCTTTGCAGTGAGGATGTTTCAAATATGGCTTTAGAGTCATTTAGCAATGAAAATGATTTTTTTGATTTTTTATTTAGTGATGAAGATTTTAACCTGCAGCTGGGGTTTTTATTTTTTTATAGCAAAGCCGAGGATTTCCTCATCAAGGAACTGGAAAAACAGGGAATCATCGAGTTATACAGGACTATAGAAGAACCTCTTATAAAAGTCCTGGCTGAAATGGAATACATAGGTGTTGCTATTGACAAAGAATATCTTAAGATTCTGATTATTGAATATAGCAGAGAGATCGAATCAATAAAAAAAGAGATATATGGAATAAGCGGTGAAGAATTCAATATAAATTCTCCTCAACAATTGTCAAGGATTTTATATCAGAAGCTTAATCTGAAACCCAGAAGAAAGACAAAGACAGGAATGTCAACAGATGCTTCGACATTGCTTTCACTTATTGAATTTAATCCTATTGTTGAGAAGATACTTGATTATAGAGAAAAGGTAAAATTAAAAAATACCTATATTGATGTTTTACCAAATATAGCAGATAAAAAAGATGGAAGGGTGCATACTACATATAATCAGCTCGGCACTACAACCGGGAGGATAAGCTCAAGCGAACCTAATCTTCAAAATATTCCGGTAAGAACAGAAATAGGCAAACTCATAAGAAAAGCATTTGTTCCCGGAAAAGGATATGACCTGCTTCTTTCTGCTGATTATTCCCAAATCGAACTAAGAGTGCTTGCTCATTTATCGCATGATAAAAAATTAATCGAAGTTTTTTTAAGGGATGAAGACATACATGCTTACACGGCATCTGAAATATTTAATATTCCGCTAAAGGATGTAACTGAGGAAATGAGAAGAAGGGCAAAAGCTATTAATTTCGGCATAATTTACGGCATGACAGAATATGGCTTAAAATCAAGATTGTCGATTAGCGAGGAAGAAGCAAAAAATTATATAGAATTATATTTCTCAAGATATCCTGAAATAAAAGGTTTTATAAACAGTCTTATTAAGGAAGCTTATGAAAAAGGCTATGCAAGAACACTTTTCGGACGCAGAAGAAATATTCCGGAACTTTTTAACTCAAATCCAAGGATAAGAAATCTGGGAGAAAGACTTGCAATAAATACTCCCATACAGGGAACTGCAGCAGATATAATGAAACTTGCCACAGTCAGGCTTTTCAATAATTTAAAAGATTCAGGAAATGATGCTCATATTCTCATGCAGGTACATGATGAGCTTGTTCTGGAGCTGAAAGAAAAAGATTTGGACATTATAAAAAAATCTGTAAGAATATCAATGGAAGAATGCATAAAGCTTGAAGTGCCCTTAAAAACAGATATTAAATATGCTGAAAACTGGTATATCTGAAACTTTATATCCAAATAATAAATAAATCCTAAAAAAAATATTATATATTGATTTAAATTTTTTAGCATGCTATATTTTTTGGCACAAATTTAAAATTGGAGGGATTTTTGGCACAATGACAAAAAATATTATTTACAATCAATTAACAGATGAAAATTGCATGATTCAAAACGAAAAAGGGGAAATGGTTCCTAATTATGATATTACCCTTATTAATTTTGATGAAGGCGACATCCTTAAAGGAAAAGTTGTTAAAATAGATAAGGATGAAGTTCTAGTCGATGTTGGCTTTAAGTCAGAAGGAGTAATTCCTGCATCGGAACTATCTATAAGGAACAGTGTTAAACCAGATGAATTTTTAAAACTGGATGACATTGTGGAAATCATGGTACTTCAGAAAGAAGACCAGGACGGAAGGCTCATTCTTTCAAAGAAAAGAGCTGAAGTTGAAAAAAGCTTTGACAGGATTGAAAAAATCTATCAGAACGATGAAATTGTGGAGGGCCAGGTTATAGAGTTTGTCAAAGGCGGTTTGATCCTGGATATAGGCCTTCGCGGTTTTTTACCTGCTTCTCTTATTGATATCAAAAAAACAAAGGATCTTTCTTCATATATAGGGGAAAAGTATACTTGTAAGATAATTGAAGTTGACAGGAATAGAAACAATGTGGTCCTTTCAAGAAAAGCTATTATTGAAGACGAAAGAAAAGAACAAAGGAAAGAAATCCTTGAAAACATTGAGATAGGCCAGGTGCGTGACGGGTTCATTACAAGCATAGCTGATTTCGGTGCGTTTGTTGATGTCGATGGCATTGACGGGCTTATTCATATTTCCGAACTTTCATGGAACCACGTGAAACATCCTTCAGAAGTTGTTAAAGTAGGTCAGGAAGTCAATGTTGAAATATTGGATATAGACTTTGAAAAACAAAGACTTTCACTCGGACTCAAGCAGACACAGAAAGATCCTTGGGTTGATAAGATAAAGTCTTATAAGATTGGCGATATTGTACAGGGAAAAGTTACAAGAATTGTTAAATTCGGTCTTTTTGTTCAGATTCAGGAAGACATGGAAGGGCTTGTTCATATATCTGAATTAAGCTCAGAACCGATAAAAAGACCAAGCGATGTAGCTAAAATCGGTGATGAAATAATTGTCAAGATAATTGATATTGATTTTGAAAAAAGAAGAATGGCCTTCTCTATCAGGCAGGTTACAAATCCGGATACTCCATCTGAAGAAAGTAATGAAACTGAACAGGAAAAAGATATAAAAGAGAATGAAGCAGAGGATAACCAGGAAGAAGCAAAAGAGTTAAAAGAAGAAACAGCTCCTGAGGCTGAAGATGTAAAAGAAGAAAATAAGGATAAAAATCCTGAGCAGGAGAGAGAGAAAGCAATAAAAGAGATTTTAAAGCAGATGAAAGATGAAGCTAATCTGGATTAAAGACTGTATCTGAAAATCTTATAAATATAAAATTTAAATAGTATAATAATAATTATCCCTTAATTTTTTTGAAGTTAGGGGATAATTATTTTTTTGGTAGATATATCAATTGGGTATTAAAAAAATTATAGTTATATAATTGAATTAAGAAAAAATGTTAATTTAGATATTAAAAAGAACCGAGAAGCAGGATAAGAAATAAAGAATGAAAATAATAGGGATAACGGGGAAAACAGGTTCAGGGAAATCAACTGCTGCAGCGTATCTGAATTTGAGGCTGCAGGATTCAACAATGCTGGATGTGGATAATTTTGCAAAAGATATATATAAGGAAAATAAAGACGTAATAGAGCAGCTAAAAATCTGTTTCGGAGAAGATATGATTAATTCCTGCAATAATGTAAATTTCAAAAAACTGGGCAGATTAGTCTTTTCTGATTGTGATGAAATGAAAAAACTTGACAGTATAATGTTCCCTATAATCAAAGAGAAGCTAAAGCAATATATAGCAAAAATGAATTGTGGTTCAAAGTACCTTATAATTGATGCAGCTATACTTTTTAATAGTGGTATATATAAATATTGTAATAAAATCATACTTGTTAAATCTGATTTAAGCAAAAGGCGAAGTCGTCTTATAGGTAAAAACAGAAATCTTACAGAAATAGATTTAGAAAATCGGTTAAGAAAGCAAAAAATAAAAGTTATTAAGAATAATGTCGACTTCATAATTGAAAATAATTCGACGATTGATGATCTTAAAGAAAAGCTAGAAAGGATAATAAAGATTATCTGATTTTTTAATAATGGTTATTCCTTTAAGTTTAAGTTACATGTTTGAAGAATATAAAATAGATAAAAATTTTAAAGTAAGTTCTAATTACAAGCCGCAGGGAGACCAGCAGCAGGCGATAGATATTTTATCTGACGGGCTCGATAAGGGTTTAAAATACCAGACGCTTTTGGGAGTCACTGGTTCTGGGAAAACTTTTACTATGGCAAATGTCATACAAAGGATACAGATTCCGACACTTGTGCTTGCTCCAAATAAAACGCTAGCTGCACAGCTTTGCAATGAATTTAAAGAGTTTTTTCCTAAAAATGCGGTTGAGTATTTTGTAAGTTATTATGACTATTATCAGCCGGAAGCATATATCCCAAGCAGGGATATGTATATAGAAAAGGATTCGTCTATAAATGAAGAAATTGAAAAACTAAGGCTTTCAACTACTAACTCTCTCTTTACCAGGAAGGATGTTATCGTAGTAGCTAGCGTTTCCTGCATATATAATCTTGGCTCCCCGGAAGAATATGAAAATAAAAGAGTATTTTTAAAGGTCGGTGAAGAGTATTCAAGGCAGAATCTGCTGAAAGATCTGATTTCTATCAAATATGAAAGAAGCGATTATGAATTCAGTCAGGGGAATATAAGAGTAAGAGGAGATATAATTGAAGTATTTCCTGCATACCAGGATTATGCTATCCGCATACAATTCTTTGGTGATGAAATAGAAAAGATAATTGAATTTCAGCCTGTGTCAGGTGAAGTTTCCTCTTTTAAAGAAATGGTTGTCATATCACCGGCTACACATTTCCTTGCGTCGTCCGAGTGGATACCAAATGCAATCAGCACAATAAAAAAAGAGCTTGAGGAAAGAGTCGGATTCTTTAAGAACCAGGGTAAGCTGGTTGAAGCTCAAAGACTTGAATCAAGAACAAAGTATGATATGGAAATGATTGAAGAACTAGGATTTTGCAGCGGAATAGAAAATTATTCCAGACATATCCTGGGTAAAAAACCTGGAGAGACACCTAATACTCTTATTGATTTTTTTCCTGATGATTTTCTTTTAGTAATCGATGAATCACATATTGCAGTTCCACAGATAAGAGGAATGTATGAAGGGGACCGCTCCAGAAAGCAAACTCTGGTTGACTATGGTTTCAGGCTTCCCTCGGCACTGGATAACAGGCCGCTGAAGCTGGAAGAATTTGAAGAAAAAGTAAAAAAGGTTATTTTTACTTCTGCTACTCCAGGGCCTTATGAAAAAAAAGTCAGCCTGCAAATTGCAGAGCAGATAATAAGGCCTACCGGTCTTGTAGACCCGGAAGTAATAATAAAACCCACTAATCAGCAGGTTGACGACCTTATAACTGAAGTTTTAAAAAGAGTAGAAAAAAAGGAGAGAGTTCTTGTTACGACGCTTACAAAAAAAATGGCGGAAAACCTGACAGAATATCTTACTGGAAGGAAAATAAGGGCTAAATATCTTCATTCGACAATAGATACAATAGAAAGAATAGAGATTCTTACAGGATTGAGAAAAGGTGAATTCGATGTGCTGGTAGGTATCAATCTTTTAAGGGAAGGACTTGATCTTCCGGAAGTTTCTCTTGTAGCGATACTTGACGCAGACAAGGAAGGATTTTTGCGTTCAGAGATGTCCCTTATTCAGACTATCGGGAGAGCAGCCAGAAATGTTAACGGCAAAGTAATAATGTATGCAGACAGCATCACTAATTCTATGAAGCGTGCATTAGATGAGACAAATAGAAGAAGAATTCTTCAGATGGAATACAATATAGCAAATAATATCGCTCCCCAGACTATAGTAAAGAATATAACAGATATTCTTTATAACAGCGGAATAACTTCCAAAAGCAAAAAATTAAAACAAATATCAGACTCCGTAAAAGAAAGAAAAAGTGGTTTTAACGAAGACAAGCTTATTAATATGGATTTAAAGGAAGTTTTTGCTATAATATCTAGTCTTGAGGAGGAAATGAGCCTGGCGGCAAGAGAGCTAGAGTTTGAGAAAGCTGCAGCTATAAGGGATGAAATAAAAAAAATTAAAAAAATACTTAATATTGATATTTCATAACCTACCGGCCTTAATTTTCTTTTTTAATTTCTATTAGATTATTATTTAAAATTCAATTAATAAAGGAATAATTAGATATTCATGAAGTCTGAAATAATTATAAAAGGTGCAAGAGAGCATAATTTAAAAAATATAAGCCTGCATATACCCAGGGACAAATTTATTGTTTTCACGGGGGTCAGCGGTTCAGGAAAATCTTCACTTGCTTTTGATACCATTTATGCTGAAGGTCAGAGAAGATATGTGGAATCCTTATCGTCTTATGCAAGGCAATTTTTAGGCCAGATGGAAAAGCCGGACGTAGATCTGATAGAAGGTCTTTCACCTGCTGTTTCAATAAGCCAGAAGGGCGTATCAAAAAATCCAAGGTCGACAGTAGGAACGATAACAGAGATATATGATTATCTGAGAGTTCTTTATGCAAGGATAGGAAAACCTTACTGTCCTGTCTGCGGGAAACCTATTTCAAAACAGACTATAGACCAGATAGTCAATCAGGTTCTCGAAATGCCGCAGGATACAAGATTTATGGTGCTTTCACCCATTATCAGGGGGAGAAAAGGAGAGTATCATAAAACTTTTGAGAATATAAAAAAATCAGGGTTTTTAAGAGTTAGAATAGATGGAACAATTACAGAATTAAATGATATCAGCCTGATAAAACTGGAAAAAAATATAAAACATAATATTGAAATAGTAATAGATCGTCTCAAAATTAATCCGGATATAAGGCAGAGGCTTACTGAGGATATTGAGATAGCTTTAAGAGAAAGTGAGGGCATAGTATATATAGAAAATGCAGATAATGGAGATATCAGCATTTATTCAGAGAATTTTTCATGTATTGACTGCCAGATAAGCTTTGAAGAACTTACGCCAAGGATGTTTTCATTTAACAGCCCTTATGGTGCATGCCCTGATTGCGGAGGGCTTGGGTTTAGAAAAGAAGTCGACCCCTATCTTATAGTTGAGTATCCTGAGAGAAGTATTAATGACGGAGCAATTCCTTTTATAAATATGGGATATTCAAATTATTATTCCCAATTATTCAGGGGATTAGCTGAAAATTATGGTTTTTCTCTTGATAAACCTTTTAATGATTTAAGCGAAAAAGCAAAAAGCATCATACTGGATGGAACCGGTGGTGAAAGAATAGAGATAAGATACAGGAATAGCAGCGGCATGATAAACAATTATTTTTTAAAGTTTGAAGGACTTGTAAATAATCTTAAAAGAAGATATATGGAAACAGAGTCTGAGAATGCCAGGGAAAAGATAGAAGAAATAATGAGAGCAAGGCCTTGTCCGTCATGTAATGGAAAAAGACTTAAACCAGAAAGTCTTTCTATCCTTATTAATGATAAATCTATTGCAGATTTTTGTTCCATGACTGTTATAGACGCAATAGATTGGTTAAAAGATTTAAAACTAAGTGAACATGACCAAATGATAAGTTTGAGGCTTACTAAAGAAATAATTGAAAGATTGAAATTTTTAAAGGATGTCGGTCTTGGATATCTGACGATAGATAGACCTTCAGGGACTTTATCCGGCGGTGAATCACAGAGGATAAGACTAGCTACCCAGATAGGTTCAGGACTCGTAGGAGTCCTTTATATACTTGATGAGCCCAGTATAGGTCTGCATCAAAGAGATAATAGCAAGCTCATAAAAGCACTTGAAAGGCTAAAGGAACTGGGGAACACAATTATAGTTATTGAGCATGACGAGGAAACAATCAGAAATGCTGATTACATAGTCGACATCGGTCCAAAAGCTGGAGTTCACGGAGGAGAAATTGTGTTCAGTGGAACTTTTGATAAGCTGCTTGAATGTAAGAAATCGCTCACAGGCAAATACCTGTCAGGAGAGAAATCCATTCCCTTGCCAGATGGAAGAAGAAATGGAAATTCAAAATCACTTACTCTTTATGGAGCATCCGAGCATAATCTAAAAAATATTGATGTGACTTTCCCTCTGGGGAAATTTATAGTAGTAACAGGAGTTTCAGGTTCGGGTAAAAGTACTTTGATAAATGAAACTCTTTATCCTGTTCTTTCCAATATACTTATGAATACAAATTACAGGCAGGGCAGATATAATAGGATTGATGGCACAGAATATCTAGACAAAGTAATCGTCATTGACCAGTCTCCGATCGGTAGGACACCAAGGTCAAATCCGGCAACGTATACAGGTGTTTTTACTTATATAAGGGAAATGTTTTCAATGACAGAAGATGCAAAATTACGAGGATATAAACCAGGAAGATTCAGCTTTAATATAAGAGGAGGCAGATGCGAAGCATGCCAGGGGGATGGAGAAATAAAGATAGAGATGCATTTTCTTCCTGATGTTTATGTAATGTGTGAAGTATGTAAAGGTAAAAGATATAACAGAGAAACTTTAGAAGTAAAGTATAAGGATAAAACAATATATGATGTTCTTGACATGACTGTGGAAGAAGCAATTAAATTTTTTGAAAACATACCGAGGATATCAAGAAAATTAAAATTAATAAATGATGTAGGACTAGGTTATATAAAACTAGGCCAATCATCTACCACACTGTCAGGCGGGGAAGCCCAGAGAGTAAAGCTGTCTACAGAATTAGCAAGAAAAAGTACAGGAAATACGCTATATCTGCTTGATGAACCCACAACGGGGCTGCATTTTGATGATATCAGTAAATTGCTAAAGATACTGAATAAGCTTGTTGATGCCGGCAATACTGTTATAGTAATAGAGCATAATCTTGAAGTAATAAAAACAGCAGATTTTATAATAGATCTGGGTCCGGAAGGGGGAGACTTAGGAGGCAATATTGTTGCTGAAGGAAGTCCCGAGAAAATATCAAAAATGAAAGGCTCATATACCGGTAATTATTTAAAACAATATTTATCAGATGGAAGACATAAAAATAATTAAAGATGATATATTAAAGATATTAAGCCATATACCAAAAAAATCAGGTGTTTATCTTTTTAAAGATAAAGATGCCAGAATAATATATGTCGGTAAGGCAAAAAGCCTGAACAGCAGGGTAAGAAGTTATTTTAAAAGCAGGAAAACGCTTAGCGAAACTAATCCAAAAGCATATTATTTTTCTGAAAAAATAGACAGTATTGACTATATAGTCACTGACAGTGAAGTGGAAGCTTTTATTCTTGAAATAAACCTGATTAAGAAATACCGCCCAAAATTCAATTCCTTTTTTAGAGATGATAAATCCTATCCTTTCATTGCTATTACTGAAGAAGAAGAATTTCCACAATTTTTTATAACCAGAAATAAAAAAATAAGGGGAGCAAGATATTTCGGTCCATATACAAATGTGTCGGATTTAAGAGAAAGTGTCGAATATATAAGCAAAGTATTCAGGCTGAGGGATTGTAAAAAAACAAAACCGGGAAAAACAGGGAATACTCCATGTTTGAATTATCATATGAAACTCTGCAGCGGACCATGCATTGGGGAAATAAGCAAAGATGAATACAGGGAAAATATCAAGCTTATAATCTCAGTTCTTTCAGGTAAAAACAAATCACTTATTGCAAAGCTTGAAAAACAAATGATAAATTTTTCAAAAGAACAGGAATATGAGAAAGCTCTTGATGCCAAAAACAAGATTGATTTTTTAAAAGGATTAAATAATGAACAAAAAATATATATTAATTCAGAATATTCCTGGGATTTTATAGGATTCTGCCAGTCTGATGATTTTGCTTCCATAAATATTTTTATGTACAGGAATGGAGAATTTGCTGGCTATTCTAATTTTTTACTTGATAATTTCGAAGATATGAACAAAGAGGAGATTTTGTCTGATTTTATAGTCAAATATTATGAGAATATAAGCAATATGCCATCAAAAATATATATTCCCTTTTTACCTGAAAGCGAAGAATTGATAATTGAGTTTTTTATAAAAACCAAAAATAAGAGAATAAACCTTAAAGTGCCAAAATCAGGTGCTAATAAAAAAATAATGGATATGGTATCCAATAACTGCAGGCTTTTTGCAGAGAAAAAAAAGTTTGAAAAACAATCAAATCATGACAAACTATTCAATGATTTGATTGAACTTCAGGGAAAACTGGCACTCAGCAATATACCCAGAAGAATTGAATGTTATGATATTTCAAACCTTAAAGAAAGCTTTGCCGTAGGGTCAATGGTAGTCTTTGCGGATGGTTATCCCTTAAATAATAATTACAGGCATTTCAAAATAAAAACAGTAAAAGGGCAGGATGATTTCGCAATGCTGCAGGAAGTTCTTGAAAGACGGCTGTCTTATCTAAAGAAATCAAAAATATATTTTGATGAAAGCTTTTATATGAAGCCGGATCTTATAATCATAGATGGCGGGAAAGGGCAACTGAGTGCGGCCAGTGAAGTACTTGAAAAAAACAAATTGGATAAATCAATAGATATTATAAGCATTGCAAAAAAAGAGGAAATAATATTTTGCAAGCTTCATCCGGAAGGAATAAAAATTAATAAAGATAATGGAAGCATGAGAATCGTGATAAGGCTAAGGGATGAAGCACACAGGTTTGCACTGCAATATCACAGAAAATTAAGGGATAAAAATATGACCTTTTCCTTTTTTGATTCTGTTAAAGGCATAGGTGAAAAGAAAAAAGCCGTACTGTATGAAAATTTTAACTCTATGGAAGAATTAAAAAACCAGGATGTAAAAACTTTAATAAAAATAAAGGGAATAACTTACATCGATGCAAAAAATATCTATGATGCGCTTCACAAATGAGGCAAGGAATTTTTTATTTTATTATCCTGTTTATATGATTTGCTAAAAAAACAAATCATTGCCGGGAATTATGATTATTCCATCTCATAAACCAGGCATTTTAATGAATATTTTATGAAAATTATGATATGAAATATTAAATGATTCAGGATTTTAGTTTAATACTTGATGATTTTGATTTAAAATTAATTAAATATAGGAATTTGTTTATTTATATATGCCGATATCCTGGATTAACAGTTGAAAATTATAAATTTATTATGAAAGAAAAATAAAATATGAAATTAATGATAATAACCGGGCTTTCAGGAGCCGGCAAATCTGAAGCATTGAAATATTTTGAAGACTCGGGATATTATTGCATTGACAATCTCCCTGCACACCTGATACCGAACCTTATCGATTTTTTTTCTGAGAATAATAAAAAGATAGATAAAATCGCGCTTGCGATAGATTTAAGAAGCGGTTATTTTTTTGATGAAATATACAATAATCTGGAGAAATTAAAAGAGCTGGGTGTCAGCTATAAAATAATATTTCTTGAAGCTTCAAAAAGTGTTTTGATAAAAAGGTTTTCCCTTACAAGAAGGAAGCACCCTTTAGTCCAGGATGGCAATCTGGATCTTGGTATTGAGAAAGAAGTAGAAAAATTACATAATCTCAGGGAAATCTCCGATCTGATTATAGATACCACACTTTTATCACCCAAAGAATTAAGGATGACAATAACTGATAACCTTATGAGTTCTTCGGAAAAAAGAAGCCAGATTCAGATATCAATAATATCATTTGGATATAAATTCGGTATACCTCAAAATGTAGATATAATAATGGATGTAAGGTTTTTGCCTAATCCATTTTATGATGAAAATCTCAAACATCTGACTGGCGAAGACAAAGAAGTAGTGCATTATGTCCTTAACAGGGAGGAAACAAAAGAATTCCTTATGATTTTTGAAAAAATGATGGATTTTCTTATTCCTAATTATATTGAAGAAGGAAAAAGTTATCTTGGAATAGGAATAGGTTGTACGGGTGGAAGGCACAGATCAGTGGTGATTTCAGAAAGGATTTACGAATATCTGAAAGTCAGGAGATATTCAGTTAAACTGCAGCACAGGGATATATTGAAGTAATTTTTACCTTTTATGCTAAAATTAAATAAAAGATATTCCTATTTATAAAAATTTTTATTAAAATACTTTTTTTACATGCATATATTTTTGAAAAATTTAAAATGTCGCACTATTTTAATTTAAATTAAAAATATTTTTATTTAATAATTGTTATAAATTTGTTACAATGTTTCAGTTTAATTTAATAAAATAATAAACCATTTAAATAAGAGGAGGAAAAATGGCAATAAAAGTAGGTATTAACGG
>JAQVJB010000026.1 GCA_028695395.1 Actinomycetota bacterium
ATGGAAGGTGTGAAGTATGAAAGGATTACCTATGAAGGTTATGGCCCAGGCGGAATTGCTATAATGGTAGACGTAACTACTGAAAACAAAAACAGGAGCGCTGCAGACATAAGAAGTATTTTTAGCAGAAATAATGGAAGCCTGGGTGAATCAGGATGTGTTGCATGGATGTTTGATAAAAAAGGCATCATAACTGTCAGCAAAGATTCAATTAAAGATTATGATGATTTCATGCTTAAAGCTATAGATAGTGGTGCTGAAGATATTGAAGAAAGTGAAGAGTCTTACGAAATAAAAGTCGAACCCTCAGAGATGAGCGAGGTTAAGGATAAATTGATTGCAAATAAAATAGATGTAAAATTTACTGATGTTTTGCTTATTCCGAAAACGACATTGAAATTATCCAAAAGCGAAACAGAAAAAGCATTAAGGATAATAAATACGCTTGATGATTATGACGATGTTGAAAATGTTTATTCAAATCTTGAAATAGAAGATGAAATGATTGATGACATCAGCTCCTAAAAATAAGATATTTTAAAATGGATTTAATTAATAATAGAATTCTTGGAATAGATCCTGGATTGGAAACTACAGGAGTAAGCGTTATAGATATTTCTAATTCCTCTTCTTATAAGATAATTTACTGTGATTGTATTTTTACTTCAAAGAATAAAAAAATACCTCAGAGATTATCAGAGATATATGCCGGTATAAATGATGTAATACGAAGATATAAGCCCTCCAGTCTTGCAATAGAAGAGCTTTTTTTTGCGGCTAATGTCAAAACTGCAATGAATGTCGGTCAGGCAAGAGGGACCGCATTGCTGGCAGGTTATTTAAATAATATGGAAATATTTGAATACACTCCTCTTGAGATAAAACAAGCTATCGTAGGGTATGGAAGAGCAAGTAAAGATCAGATAAAATATATGGTTAAAATAATTCTTAAAATAAAAGAAAATAATACTATCTCTAAAAAAGATGATGCCTGGGACAGCCTGGCAATCGCAGTTTGCCATGCAAACAGTAATAATTTTAACAAAAAGATAAAAAAATTAGTTTAAATATTGATTATTTATTACTTTTTTTATAAAAACATTTATTTTTTAAAAAAATGATTGCAAGAATAAAAGGTAATCTGATAAGTAAAAGCCTAGCCAAGATTTTAGTAGAAGCTTTTGGTATAGGTTTTGAAATATTTATTTCTGGAAAAACCTATGAAAAGCTGCCTGATACGGGTAAGGAGATTTCAATTGACACTTATCTTCATGTAAGAGAAGATGCAGTCACGCTGATCGGATTTCATGATCTGGAAGAAAAAGAAATTTTTTTAAAGCTTTTATCTGTTTCAGGGGTTTCAGTTAAAATTGCTTTAAGTGCTTTGTCTATATATAATACTGAAGAAATTGCCAAGCTGATTGAAACAAAGCAATCTGAAATGTTGAAAAGAGTACCGGGAATAGGCAAAAAACTGTCAGACAGGATAATACTTGAATTGCAGGGTAAATTTAAGGATAGCATCAGCTCATATAATATATCTGATATGATAAGTTCCGATAAAATAGAAGAAGTTAAAGAAGCATTAAGAACACTGGGATACTCGGGCAATGAAATAATGAAGGCAATTTCAAAGATTAATGCAGAATCTGTAAAAGAAAAAAGCATAGAGGATATTTTAAAAGATGTCCTTAAGGAGGTTTAAAATAAATATTAGCGGAAAAGAACCGGTAGAAAAGGAAGAGCTTCCGGATGAGCTTGATGCTAAAGTTAAAGTAGAGGACTTCGAGCTTGATAAAAGCCTAAGGCCGAAACTTATAACTGAATTCATCGGCCAGGAAAAAATAATAGAAAACCTCAGGATATTTATAGATTCTGCCAGAAAGAGAAGCGAACCTCTTGACCATGTCCTTCTTTCAGGTCCTCCAGGCTTAGGAAAAACATGTCTTGCAGAAATAATTGCTAATGAAATCGGCGTTAATTTTAAGATAACCTCAGGACCGGCAATAGAAAGAGCAGGAGACCTTGCAGCCATACTTACAAATCTTGAACAATTCGACGTTCTTTTTATTGACGAGATTCACAGGCTTAATCGAACTGTTGAAGAAATCCTTTATCCCGCAATGGAAGATTACAAGCTGGATATTATCATAGGGAAGGGTCCTTCTGCAAAATCAATAAGGATTGATATTGCCCCTTTTACAATAATAGGTGCAACTACAAGAACAGGTCTTCTTGCTTCACCTTTAAGGGATAGGTTTGGTGTAAACCTTCGTCTTGACTATTATAAAGTGCCTGAATTATTAAAGATAATAACAAGGTCTTCAAAAATCTTGGGATTAAAGATTACGGCTGAAGGCGCGCAATCAATTGCCAAAAGGGCAAGAGGAACGCCAAGAATAGCAAACAGGCTTCTAAAAAGAGTAAGAGACCATGCAATTGCGTATGGAGATGGCAATATTGACTTGTCTATTGCTGAAAAAGCCCTTGCAAAAATGGATATAGACCCTCTTGGACTTGATATCATAGATAAAAAAATACTGGATACGATTATAAATAAATTTAATGGTGGACCTGTCGGGGTTGGTACTATTGCAATCTCGATAGGTGAAGAAGTAAATACTATTGAAGATGTCTACGAACCCTATCTTCTCCAGATCGGCTTTATTAAAAGAACTTCCAAAGGGAGAGTCGCAACAGACAGGAGTTTTAAGCATCTTGGAATTAAAAAACCTCTTGAAAATAAAACCTTATTCTAAACCTCTATGGACATTGAGCTTTTTAACTATCAGCTTCCAAAAAATCTAATTGCGCAGAAACCTCTAAAATATAGAGAAAATGCAAAAATGCTTGTTCTTGATAAAAATACTGGAGAAATAAGTCATGACTGCTTTTATAATATTATTAAATACTTAAAAACAAATGATGTTTTGGTTCTTAATGATTCAAAAGTAATGAAATGCAGGCTTTTTGGTAAAAAAGAAAAGACTTCTGCCCGTATTGAGTGCTTTATATTAAAAAAAATATCTGATAATAAAGCGCTTGTTTTGCTTAAGCCATCAAAAAGGCTTTCAGCAGGAACAAAAGTGTTTTTAGATGAGGCAGATAATGTATTTTTTGAAGTTGAAAAAAAGACGGAAGAAGGCAAAGCTTATGTATTATTCAGTAAAAGTACCTCTGAGATAATAAGCAAGTATGGAATCATGCCTCTGCCACCATATATAAAAAACCGTGATTTTAATGAATCTTTCTACCAGACAATCTATGCAAAAAATACTGGTTCTGCTGCTGCTCCGACAGCAGGGCTTCATTTTACAAAAGAAATTTTAAAGAAGATAAGCAAAAAAGGAATTCATATTGCAAAAGTAAGGCTAAATATAGGTCTGGATACCTTTAGGCCAATAAACGAAAAAAAAATTGAAAATCATATAATGCATAATGAAAAATTTTCTATAACATCTGCAAATATAAAAAAAATAGAACTTGCAAAAAAAAGAGGCGGCAGAGTAATAGCAGTAGGCACGACTACAGTAAGAGTGCTTGAGACCCTCATTAACAGATTTGGAAGATTAAAGGAATGCAAAGGAAATACCGGGCTATTTATATATCCGGGATATGATTTTAAAATAGTAGATATTATATTAACAAATTTCCACTTACCTAAATCAACATTAATTGTTATGATCAGTGCATTTGCAGGAAGAGAAAGATTATTAAATGCATATAATGAAGCAATAAAGAAAAAATACAGGTTTTACAGCTTGGGAGACTGTATGCTAATAAAGTAAAATGAAAGATTATTTCAGGATTTTAAAAAAAGACAATAGAAGCAATGCCAGGATTGGAAGGATAAATAGCATAAGAGGTGTTATAGAAACCCCGGTTTTTATGCCAGTAGGTACAAAAGCTTCTGTAAAAGCCGTTCTTAAAGAACAGCTTGATGAAATGGGCTGTATGATAATACTTTCAAACCTTTATCATATCTACCTTTCTCCAGGAATTGAAATAATTAAAAAAGCAGGCGGTATTCACAAGTTTTCTTCATGGAATAAAAATATTCTTACAGACAGCGGCGGTTTTCAGGTTTTCAGTTTAAGCGACATAAGAAAAGTAAAAGATGAGGGTGTTGAATTCAAATCAATAATTGACGGTTCTAAACACTTTTTTACACCTGAAAAAGTAATAAAGATGCAGTTGGAAATAGGATCGGATATTATGATGGTCCTGGATGAATGCAGTACTTTTGATGCTGATGATAAGACTATAATAGATGCGTCCAGAAGGACTTTGAAATGGGCAAGGCAATCAATGGAAGCATATGAAACATTTAAAAGTAATGATGCCTCTAGGATTTTTGGAATAGTCCAGGGTGGATTCAATAAAAATTTAAGGAAATATTGCGCTGAATCTATTTCTGAGATGAATTTTGATGGTATTGCATTGGGAGGATTAAGCGTAGGTGAAAGCAGGATGGCAACTGAGGAAATGATTGCACACACATCACAGTTTATAGACAGAAAAAAGCCTTTATATATAATGGGCCTGGGGGATCCTGTAGGAATATTGAATGCAATAAGTTCCGGCGTCGATATGTTCGACTGTGTATTACCGACAAGAATATCAAGGAATGGAAGCGCTTTTACAAAATCAGGAAAGATAAATATCAAAAATAAAAAATATAGTGATGATTTTGCTCCTATTGAAAATGACTGCACTTGTTATACCTGCAGAAATTATTCAAAGGCTTATATAAAACATTTGCATAAAAATAAGGAAATCGTTGCCAGCATACTTCTTTCAGTGCACAATATAAATTTTTTGTTTGATTTAATAAAAAATATAAAAGGGGCAATTCTGGAAAATAATTTTATGAAATTCAAAAAAAATTTTATCGACGAATACAGGTCATAAACTTATTAAATAGATAACAATTTTAAATTAATGTTTGCAAATTTCTTAAAAATGTTAATAATTAAGTAGTTATGTCTCTATAGCTTAACGTTTATGAAATATTAGAATTAATAAAAAAAAACAAGGTGAAGATAATGAGAAATAGTAAATTATTCAAAACCATAATTACAATTGTAATTATTTCTATGGTTTTTATTTTGCCAATTCTTACAACAGGATGTTTTCCTATGACAGGTGACGGAAGCACAACTGTTGCAACAAATGCTGACGGAACTCCGGTTGAACAGTCCTGGCTTGCAAAATACGGTACATGGATATGGCTTGTCGTACTTGTAGTCGCTTTTTACTTCCTGTTAATAAGACCTCAAAGACAAAGGTCAAAAAAACAACAGGATTTGATGGGTAACCTTCAAAGAGGAGATGAAATAGTAACTGTCGGAGGTATTTTTGGAAAAATTAAAGATGTCGGAGGAGATTCGATAATCATAACTATTTCAAGCGGTGTAGATGTAAAGATTTCCAGAAGTGCCATTGCTCGTAAAGTGGTAGCTGACGTTAGTTCATCATCAAAATAGGAAACATTAAGACAACTATATATAATCAACACATAATATAAAATAATGAGGCGTAATAAGCTTAATATAGTAACAGTAATAATTTTTTTCATACTTTTGGGTTTATGTATATGGAGCATTATTACAAATCCTATAAAGCTTGGTTTGGATCTGCGGGGAGGAACACAGGTTATTTTAAAGCCTGTGGAATTTGAACAGGATTTGACTGAAGAAGCTGATTCTCAAGCTGATACTGCCGGTGTTGATTCCGATGCCATAGATAAAGCAATGCTTATAATCCTTAACAGGATTGATAAGCTTGGTATTTCAGAACCATTAGTTACAAAAGATTATTCAAACAATATTGTAATCCAACTTCCTGGGGTAGAAGACCCTGACAGAGCCGTTGATGTTATAGGGAAAACAGCTCAGCTTGAATTCAGAATTCTTGAAGGTGTAGACGATGAGGGCAATGCTCAGCTTGGCCCGGTTTTAATAACCGGAGACAAACTATCTGGTGCAAACGCTGGATATGACAATAGAGGCCAGGTTGTTGTCCAATTCAGTTTTAGCCCTGAAGGAGCTCAGATTTTTGAAAAAATAACGTCTGAAAATATCGGAAAACAGCTTGCAATAGTACTTGATGATGAAATAAAATCAGCACCTGTAATACAGGCAGTCATTTCAAGCGACGGAGTCATTGAAAATATAGGAAGTCTCGAAGAGGCAAAAGATATAGCTTTGGTTTTACAGACCGGTGCTCTTCCAGTAAATCTTGAAATACAGGAATCGAGATTTATCGGACCTACGCTTGGAAAAGATTCTCTTCAGCAAAGTCTTCTTGCCGGAATAATAGGTCTCATTCTTATTGCAATTTTCATGGCTGCTGTTTACAGAGGATTTGGAGCAATATCTGTTTTAGCCTTAATATTTTACGTAACTTTTTTCTGGGGTATTCTTTCAGCTTTAAATACCCCCTTAACATTGCCGGGAATCGCAGGTGCGATTTTAACAATCGGAATGGCAGTTGATGCAAATGTATTAATATTTGCAAGAACAAGAGAAGAAATACTCAGAGGTAAAAGCAAGCAGGTATCCCTAAGAGAAGGCTTTAAGAACGCATTAAAGGCTATAATTGATTCTAATATAACTACTTTGATAACAGCTGCTGCTCTTTATCGATTCGGAACAGGGCCTATAAGAGGATTTTCAGTCACTCTAGCTATCGGTGTTATTCTTAGCATGATAGTAGGACTTATATTTGTAAGAGCAATATTATTTTTAATTATAAATTCCAGAGCTGTTTCATCGAAATTCATCGGTGTAAAAATACCTCAGCAAACTATTAAGGAGAAATAATTGTCAAAACCTGTTACAGAAAATCAAATAAACGCAGACAGGACATACAAATTTAATTTTGTAGGAAAAGGCAAAATATTCTTTATTGTGTCACTGGTAATAATTATAACTGGACTCGTATTTTATTTTGTCAGAGGTTTTAATTTTGGGATTGATTTTCTTGGTGGAAATCTTATGGAAGTCAATTTCAAGCAGGATGTAAGCGTTTCTGAAATAAGAGATGTTATGGAAGAAGCAGGTTATGGAAATTCTATTTTGCAGAACACTGCCTCAGACCAGTTTATTATAAGGACTGTTCCTATTGAAGAAAGTGAAAAGAACAGGATTTTAGACGAGCTTGATGCAAAGATAGGGATAAACAGACCTTTGGTACAGGATAGAGAGGTAGCCCCCGGTTTTTCAAAGCAAATAACCAAGTATGCTTTGATCGCTGTTGCTATCAGTCTTGCAGGCATACTTATATATATATGGATAAGATTTGAGGTAAGATTTGCCATTACAGCCATTATAGAACTTTTACATGACTTATTAATAATCTTAAGCATCTATATAATTACATATAGAGAGTTTAATATTACGACAATAGCTGTCGTCCTTACCATATTGGGATATTCAGTTAATGATGCAATAATTATATTTGACAGGATAAGAGAAGAGCTGAGGTTTAACAAGCGGGAAGGCTTTTTCAATACTGTCAATTATTCAATAAATAAGACTTTTATCAGAAGCATGAGTACAGTGCTTACAACTTTGTTCCCGGTTATATTACTTCTTATTCTGGGTAATCCTACCTTGCAGGATTTTGCCTTCGGTCTGTTAGTCGGGATAATATCAGGTACGTATTCCTCTATGTTCATTGGAAGCCCTTTGCTTGTATTATGGAATAACAGATTCCCAAAATATAAAAGATAGAATGTCTGACATACCAGAATACTGGAACCAGAAAGCAAACTGTCAGGTTCCTGAAAATATTCAAAAATCAATAAAACTTTCAGGATATTCCCTCACTTTCCTAAAAATCTTATCGAACAGGAATCTTAAAACTGAGGAAGATATTGTTAAATTCTTAAAAGATTTCAGTGCTTCCGACCTGTATGATCCTTTTTTAATGCCGAATATAGATATCGCAGCAGAAAGATTAATAAAAGCTATTAATCTTAAAGAAAAAATAGTTGTTTTTGGGGACTATGACGCTGACGGCATCATAAGTTCGCATATCATATCGGGATTTTTAAAAAAATGCGGGCTGGATGTAGAAGTACATATCCCTGACAGGGTAGAAGAAGGTTATGATATAAATGTTAATTATGTAAAAGATCTAAGACAAAAAAATCCTGATGTAAATCTGATTATTTGTGTTGACTGCGGAACCAATAGCACAGATGTTATTCAATTTATTGCAGATAATCAGGATTGTGCCGATATTGTTGTTACTGATCATCATATAATGAATGATGGAAGTTATGAAATATACAAGAGTTATTTAAAAAATAGAAATGAAAAATTCAATAGGTATATTATTGTCAATCCTCATCTGAAATATTCCAGATATCCTTTTCAAGACTTAAGCGGGGCAGCCGTGTCTTTCAAGTTAATAAATGCTGTTTTGATTAAAATCGATAAAGCTATTAAAAATAATTTTAATAAAGACTATCTTACTTCTTTAATGGATTTGCTTGCAATATCTACAGTGACGGATCTTATGCCATTGCTGGATGAGAACAGGGTAATAGTCAAATGGGGACTGAAAATACTTGAAAAAACAAAAAACAAAGGAATTAAATCGTTATTGAAAAATGTTCTGCCTGGAAAAAAAGAATATTCTGCCTATGACCTGGGGTTTGTAATCGGTCCGAGATTAAATGCTTCCGGAAGAGTAGAAAATGCGATGGATAGCTATGACTTAATTAGTAGTGAATCCTGCAGGCATGATGAGATAATTGTAAAAATAAATATATCAAATGATAAAAGGAAAAAAATACAGGCAGATATATTAAAAAAAATACTTAATGATAAAAATTATGACTTTGAAGATATAAAGAAAAATAAAAAAATATTTATTGCCAAATCTTCTGATTGGCATGAAGGTCTCATAGGCTTAATAGCATCAGAGATGGTAAAAAAGCTTCATATTCCTGTTATTCTTTTTAAGGAAGAAGAACACAGCATAAAAGGCTCGGGAAGAAGCATAGAGGGCTTTGATCTTTTCAAGCATCTTAATGCAGTAAGTGATATTTTTCATAGGTTTGGCGGTCATAAAATGGCATGCGGCATAACTATCATCTCAAAAGACAAGAGTAAAAATGATATTGAAGACTTATTTAATACTTTTAAGAAAAAAATGGAGAATATCGCGGTAAAGAGTATTAAAGATTCACACATACAAAAAAAAATAAAATATGACTGTGAAATTGATTTTACTGAGATATCTTCAGGATTATATAATGAGCTTAATAAGCTGGAACCTTTTGGAATATCTAATCCAAGACCTGTGTTTCTTAGTAAAAAATGCCGTGTTAAACAGATAAAATTCCTAAAAAACTATAAACATGCACAATTGCTGCTTGAGCAATCTGGCTGTTTGATAAGAGCTGTAAAATTTAATCTGGAAGATGATAAATTAAATGATCTTAAAAAATTAAAAGAAGATGATTTTGTTTCAGTGCTTTATTATCTGGATGAAAACTCCTATAATGGTGTATCCTATTTACAATTGATTCTTTTGGATTTATTTTATAAATAAAAGTCAGGTAATTTATATAAAAAATAAGATATGAATAAGAGCGAAAAAGCTATAAAAATAAGTAAAAAAACTATTTCATTAGATGATTTGGAAAAAGAGACTCCAAAAAATGATGAAATAGATAAGCTTTTTGATGAGCTTATAGGAATTGCAAAGACATTCAACCCTGTATTAAATATAGATCTAATAAAAAAAGCTTTTCTTATTTCAAAAAAATATCATTCTGAACAGTTCCGCAGGTCAGGGGAGCCTTTTGTCATACATCCTTTGGAAGTCGCTAAAATAATTGCTTCAATAGAGCTTGACCAGTCTTCAATTATTGCAGCAATCCTTCACGATCTTGTTGAAGATACAGATTTTTCAATAGATAAGGTCAAAGATGAATTCGGCGAAGAAATTGCAAAGATTATTAATGGAGTTACCAAACTTGACAAAATTGTTTTTCACACAAAGGAAGAAAAACAAGTTGAAAACTTAAGAAAAATGATAATAGCAATGTCTGAAGACGTAAGGATAATATTGGTAAAGCTTGCAGACAGACTTCATAATATGCGTACACTTACTGCACTTTCAAAAGAAAAGATTCATCTGAAATCCATAGAAACACTCGAGGTATATGCTCCCATAGCTCATAGATTAGGTATATTTCAGATTAAGTCGGAGTTGGAAGACTTAAGTTTCCAATATCTTTTCCCAAGGCAATATGAAAAAATAAAAGTAATGCTTAATGAAAAGATAGAAGAAAGGAAGGAATTTATTGATGAAGCAATTAAAATCATAAAAGATAAGCTTGACGGGATGGGAATAAGTTCTGAAATAAGCGGAAGAGTAAAAAATTATTACAGTATATATAATAAATTGACAAAGCAGAATAAAACTTTTGATAATATCTTTGATTTGATAGCAATAAGAATAATAGTCGATGATGTTAAAAACTGCTACGGAGCCCTTGGCATCATTCATTCAGTCTGGAAACCAGTACCAGGGAGATTCAAAGATTATGTGGCAAATCCTAAATTTAACATGTATCAATCACTGCATACAACAGTAATCGGCAGAAAAGGCGTTCCGCTTGAGATACAGATAAGAACATTTGAGATGCACCAGATTGCAGAATACGGTATTGCAGCTCATTATAAATATAAAGAAAATGATTTAAAAGTTGAAGAATTTGATAAGAGAATCACTTGGATAAGACAGCTGCTTGATTGGCAAAAGGACTTAAAAAATCCTGAGGATTACATGGAATCTCTCAAGCTTGATTTATTTGAAGATGAAGTATTTGTTTTTACTCCTAAAGGAAAAGTTATTAACCTTCCAAGGAAATCCACTATTATAGATTTTGCTTACGCAGTCCACACAGATATAGGCCATAATTGCATAGGTGCAAAAATAAATGGACAGATGGTTCCTATAGAATCAATGCTTGAAAACGGGGATATTGTTGAAATAATTGTTTCTAAAACTCCTAAAGGTCCCAGCAGGGATTGGTTAAATATTGTAAAGACTTCAAGGGCTATAAATAAAATAAAACAGTGGTTTTCAAGAGAAGAAAGACAGGAATCCCTTAATTCAGGTAAAGAAATAATGTTAAAGCTGCTTAGGAAAAACGGACTATCATTTAAAACTGTAAGCATGGATATTTTTGAAGAAGTAGCAAAAGAAATGAATTTTGAAAAAGCAGAGACATTATTCAGAAATATAGGTACTCATAAAGTCTCAGCCCATCAGATATTTACAAAAATCATTAAAAAAATGAATCAAAAGGATGAGCAACCAAGAGAAATGACTCTTGATGATATACATCAGAAAGAAGATGTAAGAAGACCTAGTACAGGCATAAAAGTAAAAGGAATGGAAGGAGTTCTTGTATTTATGGCTAAATGTTGCAATCCTGTCCCTGGCGACAAGATAATAGGGTATATAACAAGGGGAAGAGGTATATCTGTGCATAGGTTTGATTGCAGTAATTTAAAAAATCTTATTGAAAACGAAGAAGCCAGGATAGTCGAAGTAAGCTGGGATAAAAATGCTCCTTCAAGGTTTAACGTTGAAATAGAGATTGAAGCTCTTGACCGCACAAAACTATTAAGGGATATTACAAATGTTATCAGTGAATATGATTTAAATATAATATCAACGACTGGCGGGACTCAAAGAAAAAATGGTTTTGCAAAATTTAAATTTACAATTGAAGTAAGCAATAAATATATATTAAAAGATGTAATAAATAATTTAAGAAACATAGATTCTGTATATGACGTTTACAGGGTCCTTCCGAAAGGTTAAATTGGAAAAAACAGAAGTAATAAAAATAAAACTGGATTTTCTTGATACTAATTCTTATGTAATTTATGGAGATGGCGTCAATTTTTTAATTGATCCTGGTTCGGAAAGCGAGAAGATAATAAAATATCTGGAAAAAAGAAAAAAAGATTTGGATTTTATAATAAATACCCATTGCCATTTTGACCATATAGGAGCAGCAGACACAATCGCGGAATATTTTAAAATACCGGTATACATTCACCAAAATGAAGAAGATATATTAAAAAATCCTTCAAAAAATCTATCTTCATTTTTTAATGTAAATACATTATTATTAAAAACCTATAAGCTGATATACGGAAAGGAAGTAAAAGATTTTCTTTCAAAGAAAATAGATATTATCAATACTCCGGGCCATACGCCGGGAAGCATAATTATAAAATACGATAATTATCTTTTTACTGGAGATTTAATATTCAAAGATTCAATAGGCAGGACAGACCTTCCCGGAGGAAATCCGGCGGAAATGCGACAAAGCTTGAATTATGTAAAAAATTTGGAAAAAAATCTTATAATTTTTCCGGGACACGGCATTGATACGACAATAGAGGATGAATTAAAAAGTAATTATTTTTTAAATCACTAGGACTTGGAGGATTTTAGTTGATATACAACTCGCCAAGAGGAACCGAAGACTATTTTGGGGAAGAAATAAAATATCGTAATTTTTTAATAGAAGTTTCTAAGAGACTTTTTGATTTATTTAATTATTCAGAAATAATAACTCCGCATTTTGAGCATACCGAAGTGTTTTCAAGAGGTATAGGAGAAAATTCTGAAATAGTTAATAAAGAAATGTACACTTTTTTTGATAAAAAAAATCGGTCTCTGACATTAAGACCTGAAGGAACAGCTTCGGTTGTAAGAGCAGTTATTGAAAATAAGCTTTACTCCGAAAATCTTCCTTTAAAATTATTTTATATAGGAAATATGTTCAGATATGAGAGACCTCAGAAAGGGCGGATGAGAGAATTCTGCCAGATAGGGGTTGAGGCAATCGGCAGCAATAGTCCTTCAATTGACACAGAGGTCATCTGGTTATTATATGATTTATTTGAAAAACTCGGTTTTAAGAACCTTGTTCTTTATGTCAACAGTATCGGATGTTCCAGGTGTCGTAATGATTATATCAATATGCTTGAAGAACAGCTACTTCCTGTAAAAGGCGATCTTTGCGAAGATTGTATTTCCAGATTAGGTAAAAATACTTTAAGAATTTTTGATTGTAAAGTAAAAACATGCAGGGAAGTTCTTAAAAATGTTGCTAAAATAAGTGATAATCTGTGTGAAAGCTGCCAAAAACATTTTATTGAAATCAAATCCTTGCTTGATACTATAGGGATAAAGTATGTCCATAATAAAAATCTTGTAAGAGGATTTGATTATTATACAAGAACGATATTTGAGATAATTTCTTCAGACATAGATAGTGCGCAAAATGCTCTTGGCGGAGGAGGCCGGTACGATAATCTTATTAAAGAATTTGGCGGACCCGAAATCAGTTCCATCGGCTTTGCAATAGGTCTTGAAAGAACAATACTTTTAATGAAAGAGCTCGGAATAAGAATTCCTGCTTCCTGTAAACCGGAAAATAAAACATATATAATTAATATGGATACAGCTTATGATAAATATATTTTTGAAATTCTTAAATTCTTGAGGGATAGCGGTATTTATTGTGATATTAATTTCAATATAAGAAATGTCGGGAAAGAAATTAAATTCGCGCAAAATAATGATTATAAAAATGTAATCATAATAGGAGAAGATGAATACGAAAAAAAGAATATAATAATTAAAAAATTGCTAAGTTATTCCCAGGAAGAATTTAGCTGGATATCTGATAAAGAAAAGATATTAAATTTTCTTAAAAAAATGGAGTAATCTGATGATAAAAAATGATGAAGTTTTTAAAACAGCATATAGAAGCAATTTATGTGGTTTAATGAAAATTGAAGATTCAAATAAAAAAACTGTGCTTTGCGGCTGGGTAAGCAAAAGAAGAGACCACGGAAAGCTAATATTTGTTGACTTAAGAGACTTCAGCGGCACTATCCAATTAGTTTTTGATCCTTCTTTTGATGAAGGTTCATATGAATCAGCTAAAGAGATAAGGACAGAGTTTACAATACAGATAGAAGGAATAATAAAGCCAAGATCAAAAGAAACAGTAAATAATGATATCGCTACCGGTAAAATAGAAGTATTTGTCAATAAGTTGAATATTTTCAGTACTGCAAAAACTCCGCCTTTTGTCCTTGAAGAACGTGAAAGCATCGATGAATCTACAAGACTGAAATATAGATATATCGACTTAAGGACAACTGAGATGCAGCGCAATCTACGCTTAAAAAACAAGATAATGTCTGTTACAAGAAATTTTTTTGAATCAGAAGGTTTTATAGAGGTAGAGACCCCCATACTTGGGAAAAGCACCCCTGAAGGAGCGAGAGATTTTTTAGTGCCTTCAAGGCTGAATCCGAATAAATTTTATGCTCTTCCGCAATCTCCGCAACTTTTTAAGCAAATACTTATGTTTTCAGGTTTTGACAGGATTTTCCAGCTTGCAAGATGTTTCAGAGATGAAGATCTTCGTGCAGACAGACAGCCTGAATTTACTCAAATCGATCTGGAAATGTCGTTTGTAAAGCAAGAAGATGTAATAAATCTTATTGAAATGCTTATTAAAGATATAATGGCAAAGGTTCTTAATAAAAAAATAGACACGCCTTTTAAGAAACTAACATGGCATGAAGCAATGTCACAGTACGGTTCAGACAAACCAGATACCAGATTTGAACTAAAAATAAATGACATATCAGACATATTCATGGACTCGGATGTCAAAATCTTTAAAGATACTATTAAAAATGATGGTGTAATAAAATGTCTCTGTGTTGAGAACAGTGATGACTTTTCAAGAAAAGATCTGGACCAGTTTGTTGATTTTGCCAAAAAGAATGGTGCCGGAGGTCTATTGTGGATTAAGATAGATGAAAACCTTGAATTTCAGTCACCGGTTGCAAAATTTATTACAGAAGAAGAAAAAGCACACCTGATCTCCTCTTTATCTTTAAAGGCAAAAAACCTATTACTGATAATCAGTGATAGTTTTGATATATCATGTTCAATCCTGGGTGCCTTAAGGACAAAAATAGGCAATAAGGTGAACCTGATTAAAGAAGATTTTTTTGATTTCTTATGGGTTTATGATTTTCCATTATTCGAATGGGATGCGAAAGAGAAAAAATATAAATCAATGCATCATCCTTTTACGATGCCGTCGGAAGAAACAGTAAAATTTCTTGATGAGGATCCACTAAAGGTAAAATCTGTTTCCTATGACATTATCCTTAACGGTAATGAGCTGGGAGGAGGCTCTATAAGAATAAATAATATTGATATACAAACCAAGATACTCCGACTATTAAATGTTGATCTTGAAAAAGCAAAAGAAAATTTCGGATTTTTCCTTAATGCGATGGAATACGGAATACCTCCTCATGGAGGTATTGCCCTAGGTCTTGACAGATTAGCAATGCTGCTTGGAGGCTTAAAAAGCATAAGGGAAGTAATTGCATTTCCAAAAACACAATCTGCCTTTGATATCATGACCGAAACACCTGCAAGTGTCGGTGATGTTCAGCTAAAAGAGCTGCATATAAAAACAATAGATATTGATACTGAATGATATCATCACTGAGATTGTATTAGAAATTTAATTATGCTAACATTTTAATATACCCTGTGTTAATCGTAATTGAAGTTAATTTTAATGCCAACAAATTAACTATAGGAGTCTTTACTCTGTCTGTAGTGTAAATGCCCTTAATCGGGACTTACTAATCGGCAGGTAGGAATCCGCCTTACTTTGGGTAGGGCATATAAATACTTCAATCAGTTACGTTAATATGGGGTATTGCTTTATATGATTTTTTTATTATTGATATTTTTAAATATTTCAATTATTTTTATAAAGTTATGGATATAAGAAAAGAATTTTTAAATTATTTTGAAAAAAACGATCATTTAATACTGCCGTCTTCCAGCCTTATACCTGATAATGATACAAGCGTATTGATTACGACAGCTGGTATGCAGCAATTCAAACCATATTATCTAGGGGTAAAAAAACCACCTTTCCCGAGGATCTCAACAGTCCAGAAATGCTTCAGAACAAGCGATATTGAAAATATAGGCAAAACGGACAGGCACTTGACTTTTTTTGAAATGCTTGGAAATTTTGCTTTTGCTGATTATTTTAAGAATGAGGCTATAGCTTTTGCCTTAAAATTTTTATTAGATGTATTAAAGATTCCTGAAAAAAAGATATGGATAACTGTTTTTGGTGGACATGATAACCTTCCCATGGATGAAGAAGCCCATAATTACTGGTTAAAAAATGGAATAGCGAAGGAAAGAATATATAAATCAGGTATGAAAGACAATTTCTGGGGTCCGGCTGGCGATACTGGTCCCTGCGGTCCATCTACGGAGATTTATTATGATTTCGGTCCTGAAATAGGGTGTGGCAAAAAAGATTGTAATCCTACATGTGATTGTGGAAGATTTATTGAGATATGGAATCTTGTTTTTACGCAATATAACTTTAATGGCAAGGATTATCTTGATCTTCCTAATAAAAACATAGATACAGGGATGGGCCTTGAAAGGATATATGCTGCTATTAGCGGAAATAATTCTGTTTTCAATACACAGTTATTTAAAAATATAAATTTAAAGATTTCTGAAATTGCCGATGAAGGAAAAATAAAAAAAAGCGAAGATGTACAAAGGATAAGGGCAAAAAAAATAATCAGCGACCACTGCAGGGGAATTTATTTTTTAGTTTCAGATGGGGTAATGCCCTCAAATGAAGGTAGAGGTTATATTCTTAGAAGAATCATAAGAAGGGCGATAAGATACGGAAGGCTGATTGGCATAGAAGACTTTTTTTTAAATGAAATCGGAAAAATAATAATAAATGATTACAAAAAGGCATATCCTGAACTTGAAACAAAAAAAGATATTTCATTTAAGGTTATAAGCGATGAAGAGAGAAGATTTTCAAATACTCTCAAAGATGGAATGAAAGTTCTTTTACAAAATATTGCTGATTTAAAAGGCGGCAAGGAGCGCATTTTAAGTCCTGAAAATACTTTTAAGCTTTATGACACTTATGGTTTTCCTGTTGAATTAACGGAAGAAATATTAGAAGAAAACAATCTTTCATTAGACATTTCGAAATTTAATGAATTTATGGATAATCACATAAAAAAATCAAAAGAAAAAAGTAAATTTGATAAAAGCATAAATAAAAATTTAGATGAATACAGGAATATAAAATCAGGAATTGAAAATGAATTTACTGGCTATGAGAGCAATGCTTCTGAATCATTTATCTTAAAAATATTGATTAATGATAATTCCTTTAAAAGGGAAGTAAAAGAGCTGCATGAAGGACAGGAAGGCGAGATAATCATGCAGAAAACTCCTTTCTATGGTGAAAAAGGCGGAGCCATAGGGGATAGAGGGAAAATATCAATACCTGAAAACGGTTTTTTATTTGAAGTAAATGATACACAGATACCTTTTGAAGGTCTTACAGTTCATAAAGGCTTGGTAAAGAAAGGCATTTTCAAAGTCAGCGACTCAGTACTTGCGGAAGTTGATTCTAACTTCAGAAAAAATATTGGCAGAAATCATACTGCGACACATCTGGTACACTGGGCTTTAAGGAATATTCTCGGTGCTGATATAGAACAGGCAGGATCCTTTGTTTCTGATGAAAGATTAAGGTTTGACTATAAAATATTCGGGAAATATAAGGATAATTTTATTGACAAAGCAGAAATATTGATAAATAAAAAAATTCTCGATAATGACATCCTTAAAATTTATGAGACTTCCCGGGAATATGCTCAGGAAATCGGTGCAATTTCTCTTTTTGAAGAAAAGTACGGCCAGTTTGTAAGAGTTGTTGAAATAGGTAATTATAGTAGAGAGCTGTGTGGTGGAATACATGTTAAAAGAACCGGTGAAATCGGACTTATAAAGATTATGTCAGATATCGGTGTCGGTGCAAATTTGCGGCGGATAGAAGCTGTTACGGGTAGCTTTGCTTACAATTATTTAAATGCCAATGATAAAATAGTAAAAAATCTTTCTAATAAGCTTAATGCTGATATTAATGAGTTGGAGGCAAAAATAGATGATTTAAAAATCGAAATAGAAAATAATGCTGAAAAATATAATAAATTATTGATAAATAGTGCTAAAAATAAAATACTTGACAAGTATAAGAAAGTTAAAAATGAAGATTTTAAAATTTTTGAATATGATTTTTCACAAACAGAATTCAGAGAAGATTTAAATATCAAAAACCTGGGTGTTTTAAGCGATGAATTGAAAGATTACTATAAAACAAAATTTTTCTGTGTCTTTTCAAATATAATCAATTCAAAACCTATACTTGTTTTTTCTTGTACTCCTGATTTATGCAGCAAGGGAATCGATTGCTCGAAAATAGCAAAAGAAACTTCAAAGATGATAAAAGGCGGAGGAGGAGGAAAGCCGGAATTCTCACAAGCCGGAGGCTCGGATGTTTCAAAAATCAAAGATGCGAGAAACTATACTTTGGAATTAATAAAAAAATCCCTGGACATCATATAATGAAAATCCTTGCAATTGATTATGGAGAAAAGAATCTAGGCATTGCTCTTAGCGATGATTTAGGGATAATAGCCATACCTTTTTCGGTAGAGAAAAACAATGAAAAATTCTGCGAAATACTATTAAAAATAATTAAGGAAAAAAAAGTTTTAAAAATAATTGCCGGATTCCCTATAAATCTTAAAGGCCAGGAAGGCATACAGGCTAAAAAAGTGAAAGAATATTTTAAAGAATTAAGCAATAAAATAAAGATGGACATCGAACTTGTTGATGAGAGATTTTCTAGCAAGATATCAGAAAACAAGCTAAAGGAGCTTGAAAAAAGCATTGATAAAGATATAGATAAATATGCTGCTGCTATCATTTTAGAAAATTATCTTAACAGGATTGCTTAACAATTACAGTTTTTAATCAATATTATTGGATTATTAAGTGATTATTAAAAAATATTACAGGAAAAATATACCATGCTGATTAAAAAACAAAAAAATACTTTTATCATTGTATTCATATTAGTTTTTATAATATGTTTCCAGATTTTTTTTAATGTTTCGTGTAAAATTTTTTATCCCGAGACTAAAGAAACAAATAAAACCTTTGAAAAAGGTGTAGAAAAAGAAATTCTTATTGTCGAAGGTATGAATCTTACCCAGATAGCGGAGCTTCTTGAAGAGAACGGGATAGTAGACGATGCTTTATTTTTTAAGCTATATGTTGAAGATAAAAAAATGGAAAAAAAGTTATTACCCGGAACTTATAAGCTGCTGACATTATCTGAATATGAAGATGTGCTTGCTGCTATTACAAGTACTCCCATAGTTGTATCATATAAATTGATAATCCCCGAAGGTTTTACTGTTGACCAGATTACTGAAAGGATCACCAAAGAAATTCCTCATATAAATGAGAAGGATATCAGTGAAAATCTTGAGCCTAAAAACTATAATTATGATTTTTTAAAAAAAGATGAAGTATTTATCGACAAACTTGAAGGGTTCCTTTTCCCAAAAACTTATGAAATATTGCAGGATTATACATTAAAGAACATTATTGAAATGATGCTTTCGCAGTACCAGTTTGAGACTAGCGGCCTTGATTATAGTTTAATGCATAATAAAGGCTTTGATTACTATGATGTCCTGATTATTGCTTCAATGATTGAAAGGGAAGCCTATATTGCTGAGGAAAGGGAGCTTATATCAGCAGTCATACATAACAGACTTGAGATTGACATGTCTTTGGGCATAGATGCGACTTTAAGCTATTATCTTGACAAGTGGGAGGAACCTCTTACGCAAAGCGACCTTGAAACAGATACACCTTACAATACGAGGATTTATTCCGGACTTCCTCCTACACCTATATGTAATCCTGGCCTGGAATGCATAAAAGCAGCAATATTTCCTGCAGAAGTCGATTATTTATATTATGTTGTGACTGATCAGGAAAGTCATAAACATTCTTTTGCAACTACTCTGGAAGAGCATAATCAAAATATCAATAGCACTCAAAATCAATGAAAGAGCTTGAAAATTTTTTATCAGAAAAAGAATCTTTAAAAAAAATTGCTGAATCTTCCATAAACAATAAGGTCCCGGTTGTAAGCAATGATGTAGGGCGACTTCTGGAAACAATAATATTTTTAAAACAACCTGAAAATTTATTGGAAATCGGCTGCGGAGAAGGATATTCGACTTATTATATAATAAAAAATCTTGAAAGCGGTTCTTATCTCGGCATTGACCTGAATAAAAAACGACTTGAAAAAGCCGAGAAGTTTATTTCTTCAAATTTTCCTGAAAAGAAAGCTTCATTTATCCACGGCAATGCATTAAAAATAATCCCCGAGCTGAATACTTGTTTTGATGTTGTTTTTATCGATGCAGCAAAATATGAATATTTAAGATATTTTGAATCAATTCGAAAAAAATTAAATAAAAATGCTTTAATAATCGCAGACAATGTTTTTTTTAATGAAAAGATATTCTTAAACTATGTAAAAGAACATGATAGAAACAGCGTAAACGGAATAAAAGATTTTATTAGATTTATAAGTGAAAGCAATTTATTAAAAACTATTTTTTTGGATATTGGTGATGGAGTCTCAATCTCAATCCTTAAATAAAAAATGCATACTTCCGGAATTACTGGTGCCTGCCGGCAATGCTACTGTTTTAAAATATGCATTAGAATATGGGGCTGATGCAGTTTATATAGGCGGTAAAAAATTCAATTTGAGGAGTTTTGGAGGCAATTTCAGCATAAAGGAGCTTAAAGAAGCTGTAGATTATACACATGATAAAAATAAAAAAGTATATATTACTTTAAATTCTATAATATT
>JAQVJB010000027.1 GCA_028695395.1 Actinomycetota bacterium
AAAAAAAAGATGCAGTTGAAAAAGTTATTCTTTTAATGAAGGAACTTGATGTAAAGGTAACTGATAGAAAAGTTGTGGAAATCGCAAGGAAAAGTTCAGAAGAAGCTGAATTAACCGGAAAAGGAAACGAAGGTATATTTTGTGGTGCAGCAATCCAGTTACCGGATGACAAAATAGTAACCGGAAAGAATTCCCATCTTCTTCATGCAGCTTCCAGTGTTGTTTTAAATGCAATAAAGATTCTTGCAAATATACCTGATGAAATATATTTATTATCTCCGCAGGTAATAACTCAAATAGCTAAGCTAAAAAAAGGTATATTAAATGCAGGTTCTGAAAGCCTAAATCTTGAAGAAACTTTGATTGCTCTTTCAATTAGCTCTACAACAAATCACACTGCAGAGCTGGCGATGAACAAGCTATCCGAACTTCAGGGCTGTGAGATGCATATGACGCATATTCCCACTCCTGGTGATGAAGCCGGTTTAAAAAGACTCGGAGTAAATCTTACAACAGATGGTAGATTTTCTTCAAGAAATCTTTTTGTTATTTAAAAACTACTCTTTCATTAAAAATACTTTATTTTATTTATTTCGATAAGTTTAAGATATTTTATTTAATTTAATAAATATTAAGAAAAATATTTATTAAAAAAATCTTTCATTTGATCAACATGAGAACCCTTCCAGTATATTTTTTTACAATTGCTGCATTCTAAAAAAATATTATGTGTCTGATATATATAATGCGGAACAGCCTTCATTATATTCTCTTTTTTTAATTGATTAAGCACAGTGTTGCATTTAATACATCTTTGAAGATCTAAATTAAAATTTATTTTTAAAGTGTCTTTAACCTGCTGCAACTGTTCGTATAAATAATCACTTTTAATCAAGACAAGCTTAATGGAATTTTCTTTTATGATCCTTCGCTCAGTCAGTTTTTTATCTCTTGTCAGCAATATCCTATTTGTTTGCAAAGCCTCTTCTATTAAATCATTATCACCAATATTTTTAATAAAAACTGTATCAAAATTACACATTCTTAGATATTTAGATAGGCTTCCAAGCATGAAATCGCATATAAATCTCATTTTATAAAATAAGAAATCTGTTTAAAAAAGTTAAAAAAAATATTTTTTAAAAAGATTACCAATATATATTATTTAAAAATATTTTTATATTTTTTCTTATAAGTCCATCTTATAAATTATAAGGCCGCTACAGGGCTTGGGATAAAAATATGTCGATTTCTGCGGCATTACTTTACCATTATATGATATTTTCTGAACATCGCTAATATCAGGTGCATTAAGGATTATGCCTAAATCATATTCATCACTGCCAAAAACAACTTTTGATACCAGCTCGTCAATTGTATGGGTATAGGTTATTTTTTCTGCCGCATCAGTACTCATTATATTATCAATTAACAGTCTGTGCAGAATCCTCACGTCAAGATTTTCAAAATCCAAAGATTCTTTGCCTATTTCAGGATATATTTTCTTTATATCTTTATTTAAAGTAATGAAATATATTTTTTTATCCGCAGTAAAAATGCAAAACGTATGTTTTTTTTCTTTTTTTTCTTTATCCATAAGTTCAGAAATATTTTTAGTCAGAATCTGATAATTATCAAATTCAGGTTTAGCTTTAAAAATTTCAAAATATTCTTTTACGAGAAAATATTTATTTATTTTTTCAAAATTCCTTAGCAAATTGAATTTTTCCTTAAATTTAATCATTCTGTGCGTAGGTAATATCTTGATGCTTTCCTGATTGTAATTGACAAATAAAGTCAGCACTGCTTCTTCTGGAAAAATATGATCACCAGTAGTTTCGATAAATATTTTACCGGTATTCAATTCATTGCTTTGTCTTTTTTTACGTATTTCGTGCATGAAAAGTCTTGAAGTTTCATACCTGTGATGTCCATCGGCAATAAGTATATTTTTATCTTTCATCAGATTTATGATTTTTTCTATAATATTTTTATCTGATAATTTCCATATCCTGAATTTTAAAGTTGAATCATAGCCAGCATCAAAGTCATAAAATGGTTTGCCAAAAGTGCTTCTATCTATTATTTCCTGGATTTTATTATCAACGTCATCATAAAGAGTATAAATGAGGCCAAAATTAGTCTTAGTATGCTTCAGAAGATTATATCTGTCTTCTTTTGGTTTGGATAATGTATATTCATGACGCAGGACTTTTGAAGATTCATATTCCTCGATTTTATTTAAACCTATGAAGGCTTTGAATTTTTTCCATACTCCATCGTCATAAAAACTTTCCTCAAAAATGTATAAAGATTCATCAGTGTCATATTCAAGAATATTATCTTTTATCATGGAATTCAGCAAAATATCTGCATTTTCATATCTGTCAGCATATTCTTTTTCTTCCGGGAGTATCAGGTTTACAATATTATTAATATCTGATGTCTTAAGTTCTTCTTTCATGGTATCTGATATTATGTCATAAGGTGGAGATACGAGCATTGAAATATCTTTTTTTAACCTCTCTGAAAAATGTAAAGCTTTAAAAGGATAAATATCAACCATTTTTTGCCTTTCTATTTTAATGAAATAAAATAAGTCGATTTTTAATTATTATTTTAACAATAATTATCTATATTATTATTAACAATATCCAGGTAAAATTATTTTATCAAGATTTCTAAGATATTTATCCTGATAATTGCTTTTATTTTTTTAAACAATTAATGAAATAATTTAATTTTCCTGAAGTTTTAAATGAAATATTAATTAATTTTTTTTATAATTATTAAATGCTGATAAAATAATAGTAATATTTATAACTTATAATCTATAGAAGCAATTTTCGCGAGTTGTTAAATATTATTTCAGGATTATAGCCGGAAAAGATAATCAAAAGAAAAATAATTGAATATAAATCCAATAAAGCAAGCTGGTAACTGGAAAATGAAGTATCTTGGAAATATGAATCCAGTTATTATTTTAAAATATTGTATTTGTATAATTATATTTTCAGAAATCAAATATCAATAATATATTTAGTAAAGGAATAGTTTTGAAGATACGGGTTGTAGAAAATATTTATGATTATAATAAAGAACATGCAGAAGAAAATAGAAAAATATTCAAAGATAATAAAATAATGACAATAAATATTTTATCTTCACCAGGAGCAGGAAAGACTTCTCTTATAACAGAAACAATAAAAAAATTAAAAAATAAGAGAATAGGGGTCATAGAAGGTGATATTTCTTCGACTTTAGACGCTGAAAAGCTTAAAGAATACACTGAAGAAATAGTGCAGATAAACACCGGAGGCACATGTCATTTAAATGCATCGATGGTATATAATGCTTTAAAAGAAATGAATCTAGAAAATATCGATATACTATTTATTGAAAATGTCGGAAATTTAATATGCCCTGTGAGTTTTGACCTAGGAGAAGACTATAAAATACTTCTTTCATCAGTGAGTGAAGGAGATGATAAACCTGTCAAATATCCGAAAGGATTTGCTGTCGCTTCTTTAGTTATACTTAATAAAATCGACCTATATGATTATTTTGTATTTAATAGGGAATTTTTTCTAAATAATGTAAAAAAACTCAATCCCTCAACTGAAATAATCGAATTGTCATGCAAGAGCAGTGAAGGGATAGATTCATGGCTTGATTGGATTTGTAAAAAAGATATCAGTATTTCATAGTAAAATAGGATTATGTTTTTTTTATAATTTCTTAAAAAGAGAAATATGATTAATAAAAAAATATTATTCTGCAGAAAGGAGATTTGATGATTTATAAAATCCTTGATAAAGAAGATTATAACGATTTCTTAAAAAAACTTGTTGAGAACTATGATTTTTACGGACCTGTCAAAAAAGATGCTGCAGTTCATGATTTTCAAAAAATAAATGATGTAGAAAAAATAGATGTTGACTTTAAGAGAACAACAGTGGCACCAGCGAAAAAACTTATATACCCTCCTGAAGAAACGATATTGTCCTATGATATTTCAGATGATATAGAAATAAGATCAGAAGTCCAGGCTGATGAAAAAATATTGTTTGGGATAGATGCATGTGATGTAAACGGGCTTGCTTTTTTAGACAAGTTTTTTTCTGATGAATTTGTTGATGATTTTTATTTTCAAAAAAGAAATAAGCTAATCATAATTGGCCTTGATAGAATGCCTACGGAGACTAATTTTTCATTAAGCCTAGGGAAAGAGTATGCCAGAGAGGGTTTTGATATCTTTTTAACAGACTTAAAAGACAGATATTTTGTAAGAATAGGTACTGAAAAAGGGAATAATCTTATTAACAAATACGCAAAGACTAGAGATGCATCTGAAAACGATTTTGCTGATTATGATGGATATATGGATAATTATAGAAAAAGCTTTAAAGCAAAAGCAGATATATCAAATTTTTATGATAATTTCGAGATAATTTATGATAATGATAAATTCTGGTCCAAAACAGCAAAAGACTGTTTTTCCTGCGGCTCATGCTGCCTGGTGTGTCCCACCTGTTTTTGTTTTAATGTAAGAGATGATATGGAAATTAATCTAAAAAAAGGAAACAAAATAAGAGAATGGGATTCATGCATGATTCCTGATTATGGCCTGGTAGCCGGAGGTCATAATTTCAGAAAAGACAAAGAAAACAGGTTAAAGCAAAGATACAGATGCAAGCTTAAAACTTTTGTTCAGAAATTTGATACATATGCCTGTGTCGGATGCGGCAGATGCATTGAAACATGCATGGCAAAAATCAATATTGTCGATGACATCAATTCTGTCAAGAAAGAGGTGAGTGTATAAAATGCATACTATTTATACTCCTGATATAGCAAGAATAACCAGAATAGAAACGGTAACTACCAATGAAAAGATTTTTGATATTTCTTTTATAGAAAAAGAAGCTCAAAAGAAATTTAATTTTCTTCCGGGTCAATTTGTTGAACTTACTGTCTTTGGAGTAGGTGAAGCACCTTTTTCAATTACATCAAATCCGAATAATAAAGAAAAATTTCAACTTTGCATAAGGTCTGTCGGCAGTGTTTCGCAGGCTATACACAATTTAAAAGAAGGAGCAAAAGTGGGAATAAGAGGACCTTTCGGCAAGGGTACTTTTCCTTATGAAGCTGCCAAAGGTCACAATGTGTTGGTTGTTGCTGGCGGACTTGGTCTTGCACCCTTGATGTCTTTTTTAACTTATATGTTTGATTACAGGGAAGAATATAAGAATATAATGATAATATATGGAGCTGTAAATCCAGGAAATATCCTTTATAAAAATGAGATTTCATACTGGAGCAGCAGGGAAGATGTCAAGGTATGCGTTACTGTTGATAATCCTGATGATAAATGGACTGGTGAAATAGGTGTTTGTACAAAATTAATACCTAGAGTTGATTTTAAACCTGAGGATACTTATACAATAGTCTGCGGTCCGCCTGTGATGTATAAATATGTTGTCCAGGAACTGGAAAAGAAAAATTTTACTGATGATAAAATATTTCTTTCACTGGAAAGAAGAATGGAATGCGGCGTAGGTAAGTGCAATCATTGCCATATAGGGAATAAGCTTGCCTGTGTCGACGGTCCTGTATTTAGCTTATGGGAAATAAGAGACTTGAAGGAGGCTATATAATGATTAAGCCAAGAATAGGTGTTTTTGGACTAACGGGATGTGGTGGATGCCAGTTGGAAATCCTTAATCTTGAGGATGATTTGATTGATTTTGTCAATGCAGTAGATATAGTTCATTTTACTGAAGCAATAACAGAGCATAGCGATAATTACGAAGTTGCTCTTATCGAAGGCTCTGTTTCAACTAATCATGATGTGGAAAGGCTGGAACATATAGCAAAGGTTGCAAAAATAATCGTAGCGATAGGGGCCTGCTCATCTACCGGTGGCTTGAATTGTTTGAAAAATCTATATGGGGTTGAAAAAGCAAAGGAACTTGTTTATGGAGATAAAAAGGATTGGATTGATGCCATTGAAACAAAGCCGATAGATGAATATGTAAAAGTCGATTATTATGCAAGAGGCTGCCCTCCTACGAGGTCAGAAATAGTCGATATAGTAAAATCACTGATTGTAGGAAAAACACCGGAAATCCCAAATTATCCTGTTTGCATTGAGTGTAAAAAGCTTAATAATACCTGTTTGTATGATTTGGGAATAGCATGCATGGGACCTGTTACTAGAGCTGGATGCAATGCCAGATGTCCATCTTCAATTTCTGGTTGTGAAGGCTGCAGAGGTCCTATTGATGAACCGAATATAAATGCGCAGATAGATCTTCTGAAAAAATACGGACTGACTGTTGAGGATATAATGGAAGGATTTAACTTGTATAATGCATGCAAAAAAATTACAGATAAATCCAAGTAAACTATTAAAGGTTTAAAAATTATTTCGAAAGGGAAAATGATATGGCACAGGATTTAAATATAAATGTTTCACCGATTTCAAGAGTGGAAGGACATGGCGATCTGGTAATTGACATGAAAAATAGAAAAATCCAGAAAATGATTATGGGAATACCTGAATCACCCAGATTTTTTGAAGCAATGCTTGTCGGGAGAGATTGGAGGCAACCATCCCATATAACTTCAAGGATATGCGGCATATGTTCTGTTGCGCATACTTTTGCATCAATAAAAGCCACTGAAGATGCCATGGGTATAAAAATAAATGATCAGATACTAAGGCTAAGAAAATTGATAAATCACCACGAATGTGTTCAAAGTAACGCACTTCATGTTTATTTCCTGGCAGCTCCTGATTTTCTAGGAGTCGGAAGCGTAATACCTTTGCTTAAAACACATCCTGAAGTTGTGCAGATCGCAGTAAATATGAAAAAGATAGCAAATGAAATAGTCAGGATCATAGGAGGCAGAGCAGTACATCCTATCAGGACGGTCGTCGGAGGTTTTACGAAGTTGCCTACTGAACAGGAAATATATCATATGATAGATATGCTGAAATCTCTTTATCCTGACCTGCAAAAAAGTCTTGAAGTATTTAAAACACTTAAAATGCCTGATTTTGAAAGAGAAACAGAATATATATGTATAAGTAATGAAAAGGAATATGCATTATATGACGGTAAAATAAAGTCTTCTGATGGCTGGACAATAGAATGCAGAGATTATCTTGAGAAAATCAATGAAAAAGTTGTTCGGCATTCTACAGGAAAACACTGCTGGGCAAGCCGCGACTCTTATCTTGTAGGTGCGCTTTCGAGGATGAATAATAATTATGATAAATTAACAGATAATGCAAAGCAATATGCAGAAGAACTCGGAATTAAAATACCTTGTTATAATACATTTATGAATAACTTTGCTCAATTTGTTGAAATTGTACATTGTGTAGATGACAGTATTAAAATCCTGGAAGAATTATTGGAAAACGGTTTGGATGAAAGTAATGCGATGGTTGAATATAAAGCTAAGGAAGGAAGGGGGGTAGGAGCAGTTGAAGCTCCAAGAGGTCTTCTTATCCATGATTATACATATGACAATAATGGAAGAATCAAAAAAGCAAATCTTATTATTCCAACCAATATGAATTATGCAAATATTGAAAAAGATATGGAATCCTTTCTTCCGCATATAATAGATAAAAATGAGGAGGAGATAAAATTTGATATGGAAATGCTGATAAGAGCTTATGATCCATGCATTTCTTGTTCAACTCATTATTTGAAAGTCAGTCTCATAAATAAGTGATTTCTTAAAATAAATTAATAAATTAAAAGCTGATGAATAAAAAAAACCAGAATTTTTCAAATCAATCTTCTGGTAAAAAATTGTTTAAGATAATAGGATTCGGCAATATCTATATGGGGGATGATGCTATAGGTCCATTAATAATAGATGAGCTAAGAAAAGACAAAACATTTGAAAATAGTGATAATGTAGTCCTGTTTGATTGTGAGACTTCAGGAATAGATTTGATTTTCATGGTAAATGAAAATGAAGAAATTATAATTATCGATGCAATAGATGCCGGTCAGGAGGTGGGAGAGATTATTACTTTTGATATTAATGATGTTGATACATTCGTCTCCAGCAGGATTAAAAGTTATTCAATGCACGATATAGCACTAGCGGAAGTTTTTAATATAATGAAATCAATGAATATTAAAATAAACGCAACTCTTATAGGGATAAAGCCTAAAACTATTGAACTCGGGGATGGTCTTTCAAAAGAGATAGAATCAAAAATCCCTGCAATAATAAAAGCTGTAAAAGACAGAATATCTATCTGACCAGTATAAAAAAATATCCTTTAATTTGTTTATTTGAATAATGTTTTTTAGTAATTATTGTAACAATAATTACAATAATTTTGTATAATTAAAAATATAATAAATAAAGAATAAGGGAGGATATCATGCATAAAGAAGTAAAAGAAATCACAGATGTCTGCAGTAGTATAATTATTAAAACTCAATCAATAAAAGAAATTGCAAAAGAAGTTCAAGAGCAGACAAAAAATATTGAAGAAAATGCTCAACAGGCAGATAGGCCCTCAAAGTCCCTAGCTATGAGAAAACCCCTTGCTTCACTTTTTATTTTGAATTCAAATTTTGATGATTTAATAAAAAATCTCGAGAAAATATATGATGATTTAAAAAAAATATAATTAAATGTCAGCATATTCTTGGCAGCTGCTCGCTATAGAATTTATCCAGGATTCGACTTGTGCCGATTTGTGTTATAAGAATTACATTATTGCTTCTTGTTTGTTCCACTTCACCTATTATTGCAGAGTTTTTGCCGTATTTATTGTTTTTTAATATTGTTAAAACTGAATCTGCATCCTTTGGGTCAACAAAGAATATCATTCTTCCTTCATTGGCAATATAAAGCGGATCAAGTCCCAGAAATTCGCAAATTGCAAATACTTTTTTATTAACTGGTATTGACTCTTCAAAGATTTTAAACTGGTAATTTGATATTTCAGAAAATTCATTTAAGACAGAAGCCAACCCTCCGCGGGTAGCATCTCTTATTGCATGTATTAATAAGCCCTGATTTAATAGTTCTTCAACCATGATATTAAGAGGGGCGCAGTCACTATCGATTCCTTTAAAACCAAAATCTTCCCTGGATGTCAAAACTGAAATGCCATGCTCCGCAATCGGCCCGTTAATGATTATTTTATCTTTAGGTTTTATCTTAGAGGGAGATATTTCTATTCCTGCAGGAATAGAACCTATGCCTGAAGTATTAATGAATATTTTATCAATATTATTTTTTTCAACAACTTTTGTGTCGCCTGTGACAATAGGGACATTAACTTCTTTAAGGACAGTTTTAATAGATTCCAATATTCTACACAGTTTATCTGTCTCAAATCCTTCTTCAATAATAAAACTAAGGCTTAAGAATAATGGTTTTGCGCCTGAACATGCAATATCGTTTAAGGTTCCGCAGATGCTGAGCTTGCCGATATCGCCACCAGTGAAAAAAATAGGATTTACTACAAAACTGTCTGTTGTAAAAGCAATTCTTTTATTATCTAAATTTAAAACCGCACTATCTTCCATTTTTTCAAGTATATTATTGCCAAGATAATTAAAAATCAGATTTTTTATAAGTTCATTTGTTTTAGAACCGCCGTCACCATGCGAAATCAATATCTTATTTTCTTTAAATTTATTAAAATTATTTTTCATTTGATTTTACTTTTCTCTAAATCTTTCATATTTATAATAAGCTGCACATGTACCCTCACTTGAAACCATGCATGGACCTACCGGATTTTCCGGAGTGCATTTTGAAGCAAATAATTTACAATCAAAAGGCTTTTTTTCTCCCAAAAGAATCTTCCCGCAATCACAATATTTAGGTTCTTTGCTATTTATGGATTTTATATCAAAAACTTTCTTTGCATCGAAATAACAGTATTTGTTTTTAAGGAAAAGTCCGCTGTTTTCAATAAAACCTATTCCTCTCCAATATGAAGGCTTGATGTCAAAAATATCATTAATTAAATTTTTAGCAAAAATATTACCGTTTTCCTTCACAACAGTAGTGTATTGTATTACTGTCTCAGGTTTGCCAGCTAATATTTGCTTGAGAATTATAAGAATGGATTCCAAAATATCCAGAGGTGCAAATCCGCTGATTACAGCCGGTTTCATGAAATTTTCCGAAATAAAACCAAAAGGTTTGCTTCCAATCACAGCGCATACATGTCCGGGACATAAAAAAGCATCAAGATTTAGATTTTTATCCTTATCAAGCAGAAAATGAATTGCAGGAGGAACAATTTTATGAAGATTATAAATATAGAAATTTCTTACATTGTTTTTTAATGCATTTTGTATGACTGTTGCAGTGAGGGGTGCAGTAGTTTCAAAGCCGATAGCAAGAAAAACTACTTTCTTGTCAGGATTTTCAATGGCATATTTTAAAGATTCATTAGGAGAATAACACATTTTTATTGAAGAACCCGATGCTTTTTTTTTGAAAAGCGTTGTTTTTGAGCCAGGTACTTTAAGCATGTCTCCAAATGTAAAAATAATAACATCCTTAAGGGAAGAAAGTTCGATTATCTGGTCTATTTCATTTATTGGAGTAACACATACGGGACAACCCGGCCCACTGATCAGATTGACTTTTTCTGGCAGTATCTGCCTTATTGCGTTCTTGCCAATAGACATTGTGTGGGTACCGCATATCTCCATTAAACTAACTTCAAAAGGAAGTTTTTTGCTTAGAAATTCTATTTCTGATATTACTTTATTTATTTCCATTGCCAATCATACTAACCAACTTCTTGATTTTTAAGCTGTTCAATTTCATTAAAAAGTTCGATTGTTTCTTTTGCTTCAGTACTATCAATGATTTGTATGGCAAAACCGGCATGCACAATTACAAAGTCATCTTTTTTAGCTTCAGGAACCAGGGAAATATCTATTTCTCTTTCTACTCCCATATATGATATTAAAGCAGAATTATTTTTTATGCTTTTTATTTTAGCCGGAACAGCAACACACATGTCGACTCCTTTATTGGTTTACTTAATTTTATTTAAAGCAATAAATGCCTGGCCCAGTGAAATCCCGCCATCGTTTACAGGAACCTGCAAATTTGTAAAAGTTTTAAAACCATTTATTGTCAGTAATCTAAAAACTTTTTCAATTAAAAAAATGTTCTGAAATACGCCTCCGCTAAGGGTGATTATTTCAGTTTTATAAAAATATCTCATCCACTTACTTATTTCAAGAATAATATTTGCAAGAGTATTATGGAATTTAAGAGCAATAAAACTGGATTTTTTTCCACTGATAAAATCTTTTACTATCAATGAAAAAAACTTCATATCATCTATAAGTGCTTCTCCAGTTTTATTGTCAAATTGGATTAGGGTATCGACCTGGTAAGAATGACTGGAATTCCTAGCTATATACATCTCCAGGCAGACAGCAGCCTCGCCTTCATAAGAGGAAAAATGCTTAATATCTAAAATGGAACTTACAGCATCAAAAAATCTTCCCATCGAAGTTGTAATTATGCTGTTAAAATTATTATTTATCTGAAAAAGTATTATTTTTAATTCTTCTTCCTTGATAAAATTGAAATGAGGGAATTTTTCTCTTAAATAGTGTTCAAAAATTTCCGGAGTTTTATTTGTTTCATTCCAGGAATTATAAATATATGTCAATGCCATTCTATATGGTCTGTTTATGCTTACCTCGCCGCCGGGCAGTATCTTTTCAGTAAGATGACCGACTCTCTTAAATAACATTTTTTCATTAATAAAAAATATTTCACTTCCCCATATTTTTCCATCATCTCCATAACCGGTACCATCCCAGGAAAAAGCGGCTATTTTTTTTCCAAGTAAATGATTTTCAGCAATAACGCTTGCTGCATGTGCTTTATGATGCTGGATACAGATAACTTTACTTTTTTTATTTTCTTTTTCAAGGATTTCCTTACCATATCTTGAAGAAAAGTAATTAGGATGCTTATCAACACAGATAATGTCATAATTCTTTATATTGAAAAGATTATTGTATATCCCTAAAGTATCTTTAAAAAAAACATTTGATTCCAGCTTATCCATATCTCCCAAATGCTGGCTCAGGATAGCATATTTGTTTTTTAAGATGCAAAAAGTATTTTTTTCCTGTGCTCCCAGAGAAATTATTGTTTTTTTATCAGCATCTTCTTTTAGCTTAACCGGGTAGGGTGCATACCCTCTGGCTCTTCTTAAAACCATTATTTCATTATTGGCAGCCACTACGAGGGAGTCATCGTATTTTGAATATATCGGCCTGTCATGGATGAGGAAATAATCACAAATATGGTTTAATTTTTGGATAGCTGTTTCATTATCTGAGGTTATCGGTTCTTCTGACAGATTGCCGCTTGTCATAACAAGCGGAGTTTTATTAATTGAAAGAAGCAAATGATGAAGAGGGGTATAAGGAAGCATAATTCCTTCAAATTTATTATCAAAAGAAATTGATTTTGATAGTTCAGGTATTTCCTCTTTTAATATTTTCTTTTTTTTGAGCAAAACAATTGGGGAAGCCGGGGATAGTAAAATATTTTTTTCGATTTCAGATAAGAAAAAATATTCTTTTACAATATCGATATCTTTAAACATTAAAGCAAATGGTTTAAAAGGTCTTTTTTTCCTTTCTCTTAAAACATCAATAGCTAAAGTGCTTAAAGCATCACATGCTATCTGGAAACCTCCAAGACTTTTAATGCCTATTATCTTGCCTTTTCTAATTTCATTGCATGCAGCCTTTAAGGGATTTTCTTTATCGACTATTAGTCCTTTTGAGTCAACAAGAAGAAGCTTGGGACCGCAATTTCTGCAAGCATTAGGCTGAGCATGAAATCTTCTGTCATATGAATCATTATATTCTCTAAGACAATCCTTACACATATTAAATTCGGACATTGTTGTATTAGGTCTGTCGTAAGGGAGAGATTTTATGATAGTAAATCTTGGACCGCAATTCGTGCAGTTTGTAAAAGGATAATTATATCGTCTTGGATCTTTTTTATTGGATATATCTGCCTGGCATTGTCTGCATGTTGCAATATCAGGAGAAATAAGCTGAAATCTCTCTTTTGATTTCTTTGATGCTTTAATTTGAAAATCTTCATAATAAGAATAAGTTACTTCATGGTATTCAATATTTTCAATGATTGAAGACCGGGGTTTTTTCATCCTGATTTTTTTTAAAAAATCCATAAGGTAATCTAATGTTGAAAAATTTGCTTTTATATATACGCCTTCTGTAGTATTTGATACCTCGCCATTAATGCCTGATTTTCTAGCAAGATTATATATGAAAGGCCTGAAGCCGACACCTTGGACAATGCCTGTAATTATTATGCTAAAAGTCTTCATAATATCTTTAAAAAAATGAATAAAAGAAAATAAATATAAAATATATGATACTTAAAAAATAAAGTTATTAGGAGAATTACTGAGTTGTCTCTGTATTTTCTTTAATATCGCCGACATCAATAAATATAAGTGTTCCAAGCATAGATACATTATTAAAATCAAAAGAACGCGAAGATGACATAACAAGTTCGGTTGAATCAAGATTATCAGTATCCAGCAAAGATATTGTAAAACCGACCACTGTCTCATCTTTTATATCCATTTTTGGCATTTCAAACCATGGAATACTTCCTTCAATAGTATAACCTCCGGAACCTTTTTTAGCAGATATTACAGCATTTTTCAATGAAGAATTTGAAGGCCATCTAACAAAACTCTCAGGACCGCCGCCACTGTTATTACCGGGAGAAAATTCAATCTGATAATCGTCGCCATTAAGGAAAGGTATGTTGAAATCCTCTTCAAGCTCTGCATCAAAAACAAGTACTATGCTGTCACCATTATTAATAAGGTTTCCACTAAAGGGCTGATTAATTACATCGTCTGTTGCTTTTATAAAGAAATAGAAATTGTCCTCATCCCAGCAGGAGGAAAAAACACCAGAGATGTCTGAAGCATTTACATAATTTTCCTTTTTTATAGTAGGATTAAAGCTGGTGAATTTTTCATATATCTCCCAATCGTCAAGATTGCTGTCGATTACCGGAGGGGTATAGCATCTATAAGAAAAAATAGGATTGGCATTTTGGGTCCTGTAATTTGCTTTTGATAATATATCATTTTTTTTCTGCTCTATATCTACATCAGCCTGTGTCGTTGACTCGGTAGGTTTCTCATTTATAAAATTAACCGAAAAATTAATTTTTTCACTTGTATGCAAAGGGGTTCCTTCAGGGTCTATAATTTTTGCATATATTGTAAAAGAATCTGTAGTGGAAGGTGACCAGTTAAAATCCAATGATTCTTTTTCCAGAGTCTTTACAAGTTTGTCATTTATATATATTTCAATATTGCAATCAAGTTCTTCTATATTTTTTGACTTTATGTTAATAGGTACTGTCTCATTAAAATTCACGAGTTCAAATTCCTGGTTTTTTGAAGGAGATTCGAAATAAAGGTCATAATCATCTGATTGTTCTGAAATTATTTCAGAATTACCAGAAAAAAAATCTAGAGGAAGCCGATTGATTACAATGAAAAAAAACATTACAGACAAACCGAGGATCAGAATGATTGTGATTATCGGAAATTTATCCAGAAAAAATGACTTGCTCTTTTTTATCTGCTTTTTTTTGCTAATCATATTATTAATCAATAATTATAAATAAAATTATTCATGAGAATCCTGTTGCTTTTTTCTTTCCTCAATTATAGCTTCTGCCAGGTTATGTGGCAATTCATCATAGTGTGAAAATTTCTGCTTGAATATTCCTCTTCCCTGAGTCATGGATTTTAAATCGACAGCATAATTGAATGTTTCAGATTGAGGTACCGATGCTTTTATAAGCTGATTATGTTTTTCAACAGAAATGCTTATTATCTTGCCTCTTTTCGCGTTGATATCACCGATTATATCACCCATATATTCTTCAGGCACTGATATTTCAAGCTCCATTACCGGTTCTAATATTACCGGACCAGCTTCAGCCATTCCTTTTTTGAATGCCATGGAAGCAGCGATTTTAAAAGCCATTTCTGAAGAATCAACTGTGTGAAACGAACCATCATAAAGATTTACATGGACATCAACAACAGGAAAACCTCCAAGAATACCTGAAAGCAAAGCTTCTCTTATTCCTTTTTCAACGCCGGGGATATAACCTTTAGGTATTGCCCCGCCAAAAATCGTATCTTCAAATTTAAATCCTTCACCTTTAGGGAGAGGTTTTATTTCTATTAATACATGCCCGTATTGGCCTCTTCCGCCTGATTGTTTCTTGTATTTATATTCTGCCTTTGCATCTTTTCTTACTGTTTCTTTATATGCTACTTTGGGAGTTTCAAGATTAACATCTATGTCAAACTTTTCTTTAAGTTTATCTTTCACTATTGCAAGGTGAAGCTCGCCCATTCCCCATACAATATTCTGCTTTACCTCAAGATTATTTTCAGTGCGGATGGTAGGATCTTCTTCGATAAGTCTAGAAAGACCGCTATTTATTTTTTCTTCATCACCTTTTGAGACCGGCATTATGGCTTTAGGAAATATTGGTTCAGGATAAATTATTTTATCCAATTCAATTGTTTTATCAGTATTGGAAATAGTATCATCTGTCTGTATCTCAGTTATTTTAGCTACAGCTACTATATCGCCACATCTCGCTTCTTCTATGTCAGACTGATTTTTTCCCTGTATTTTCAATAAGCTTGAAAATTTATAACTATTTTTTGAGCCTGAAATAAAATAATTATTATTTGTTTTCATTGTTCCTGAGAATATTCTGAAAACAGATAATTTTCCAATATAAGGGTCTGCCATTGTTTTAAAAACGTAAGCGCATAATGGAGAGCCATCATCTATTTTTATTAAAGTCTCATTTCCGCTACTGATTTCTTTGACTTTTATTTCATTGAAATCTAACGGAGAAGGAAATAATGAATTTATATAATCCATTAAAATGTCAACTCCGATATTTTTTGAAGCTGAAATAGAAAAAACAGGTATTAAGGCTCTTTCAAAAATAGATTTTTTTAAAACTTCAGATAATTTCTGAGATTCTATTTCTTCACCATTGAGGTATTTTTCCAGAAGTTCTTCATCGTTCTCTATGATGCTTTCCAGCAATTCATTATATCTGCTTTCAACTTCTTTCATCATTTCTGGGCTGATATCACTTTTTGTACCTGTTTTTGAATCAGCTTTGTAGACATATGAAGATTTATTAAGAATATCAATTACTGAATTAAAATTTTCTCCTTCTCCTACAGGAATTGTAAAAGGAACCAGGGGAGTTGAAAAATTTTTTTTGATATTTTCAATTGCTGCAAAATAATCAGTATTTTCCTGATCCATTTTATTCATTATGCAAAAAACAGGAGTGTTTTTTTTCTCAAGTTCCTCAATTATTTTTTCAGTTACAGCCTGAATGCTTGCTTTTGGATCAAAAAGCAGGATAGCGCCGTCAACCACTTTGAGAGCCTCCATGGTTTGTCCTATAAAATCTAAATATCCGGGACAATCAATGATATTAATGCTATGGCTTTTCCACTGATAATTTAAAATGCTTGAATTAATGCTGAATCCTCTTTTTGTTTCAAGCGGGCTGAAGTCTGATGCGGTATTTTTTGTTTCAATTTTTCCCATCCTGTCAATAGTCCCTGAATTGAATAACATGCATTCTGCCAAAGTAGTTTTACCTGTATTGTTTCCAGAAACAATTCCCAAAACTCTTTTATTTTCCGAATTTACGCTGCTCATCAAATCCTCCTGGCAATAATTAAGATAAAATTATTAAAATTTATATAAAAATAAAAATCCAAAAAAACAAAGAGAATATTATCATAAAAAGAATTAAGTGTAAAAATATAAGGCTTTTAAAATAATTTTTTGCTTAATGATATTGAAAGGAAGATACTAATTTATATTAAGGATTTTATGTTATAATATTTTGCGTTTTTTTTGTTAAAATATAAATTGTAATTAAAAAATTTTTGAAAGGGCATAGATATGGGAATATTAGCTGGAATAATAATTCTGATAGCGGTTTTAGTGATTATATTGATTATTTTTATAGCACTTTACAATTCAATAGTTTCTTTAAGGAATAAAGTGGATAATGCCTGGTTTCAGATAGATGTGCAACTCAGGAAAAGGTATGACCTTATCCCTAATCTAGTAGAAACAGTCAAAGGATATGCAGCGCATGAAAAAGAGACACTCGAGAATGTCGTTTCTGCAAGACAACTGGGACTAAATGCTGATACTGTAAAAGATCATAATCAATCTGAAAATATGATCTCCAGTACATTAAAAAGTTTATTTGCTGTTGCAGAAAATTATCCTAATTTAAAAGCAGACCAGCATTTTTCAAAATTAATGGACGAGCTTCAGGGGATTGAAAGCAATATTACATTTGCAAGACAGTTTTATAATGACATGGTTATGCAATTTAATACAAAAATACAGACATTTCCAGGCAATTTTTTTGCAGGTATGTTTAATTTTAAGCCCAAGGATTATTTTGTAATTGAGGAAAGTGCTGCCAGAGAACCTGTCAAGGTTAAATTTACGGAAGAAAAATAATGTATCAGCATATAGCGGCTAATAAAGCGAAATCAGCTTTAGCTATTATAATTTTTATAATTTTTATCACTCTAATAGGATTTCTGATAGGTTATTTTCTGGATAGCAGATATCAGACCGGGGGAAATTATTATGCTCTTTTTATTCTTATCATTGCATTTATAGGAGCGTTTATTGGCAGTTTTGCAGGATACTTTTATAGTGATAAAATTGTATTACAGATGACAAAATCACGCCCTATCCTAAAAGAAGAGGATACAAAAATACATTATATGGTTGAGGGTCTGGCAATAGCAGCAGGGATTCCGAAGCCTAAAGTGTATGTGATTGAAGAAAGAAGCATGAATGCTTTTGCTACTGGAAGAAATCCCAGCAATAGTGTAATTGTTTTAACACGAGGTTTAATTGACAATTTAAATGATTCAGAATTAAAAGGTGTTATTTCGCACGAGATGTCACATATTAAGAATTATGACATATTGCTTGGAACCATTCTAGTTGTTTTTGTCGGAATGCTATCAATTCTAAGCAATATATTGCTTAGAAGTTTTTTCTTTGGCGGTTCAAGGAGAAGGTCTGACAGCAGGAATGGAGCAGGAGGTATCCTTGCCCTTGTTTTTCTTATAGCAGGGATAATACTTATATTATTATCACCATTAATCGGAACAATAATAAGACTGGCAGTCAGCCGCAGCAGGGAATATCTTGCAGATAGTAACGGGTCTCTGATATCAAGATATCCTGCCGGGCTTGCGAATGCATTGAGGAAGATAAGCGCAAATAGTGAAATAAAAGATGCCAACAATGCAGTTGCTCATCTTTTTATATCTGATCCTGTAAAGAAAGATACCAGAACTTTCTTTACAAATATTTTTAGCACTCATCCGCCTATAGAAGAAAGAATAAAGAGACTGGATTCTATGGCTTTAGGAGTTGGAATTAAATAAACAGGAGGAATTCAATAATGGAAAAGGGAACATTAAAAGTAAAGACCGGACTGGCAGAAATGCTTAAAGGTGGAGTGATTATGGATGTCACTACTGTTGATCAGGCAAAAATAGCAGAAGAAGCTGGAGCAGTTTCTGTTATGGCTCTGGAAAGAATACCCGCTGACATAAGAGCTTCCGGAGGAGTTGCCAGGATGACGGATCCTGAAATAATCATTAATATTATGAATGCGGTGACTATACCGGTAATGGCAAAATGCAGGATAGGCCATTTTGCAGAAGCGCAGATACTTGAATCAATAGGCATTGACTACATAGATGAAAGCGAGGTGCTCACGCCCGCTGATGAAAAATATCATGTAGACAAATGGGAATTTAAAGTACCTTTTGTATGCGGGGCAACCAATCTGGCAGAAGCTCTTAGAAGGATAGGAGAAGGTGCTGCCATGATAAGGACAAAGGGAGAAGCAGGTACGGGTAATGTAGTTGAAGCAGTAAGACATATGAGGGCTATTAAAGACGATATCAATAGAGTGTCAGTTATGCCCAAGGAAGAGATGATGACAATCTCAAAAGAACTTGGTGCTCCTTATGAACTTATCATGTATGTAAAAGAAAAAGGCAAATTACCAGTTGTAAATTTTTCAGCTGGAGGTATTGCTACTCCTGCCGATGCGGCTATGATAATGCAGCTGGGTGCCGATGGGATTTTTGTCGGTTCGGGTATCTTTAAATCAGAAAATCCTTTAAAGATGGCAAAAGCAATAGTTGATGCAACTACTCATTTTAAGAATCCGGAAGTACTTGCAAAAATATCCAGAGGGCTTGGCAGCGCAATGAGCGGATTGGAAATATCTAAAATACCTAAAGAGGAATTGCTTGCGCAAAGAGGGTGGTAATAGTCAAATTGTGGAAAAAAAGCAAAAGAAAAAAAACAATGTAACTATTGGAGTGCTTGCATTGCAGGGAGCATTCAGGGAACATATTAAAGCATTGCAGAAAACAGGTGTAAATGCATTGGAAATAAAGTTTCCCGGGAAAATAGATGAAATAGACGGTTTGATAGTCCCTGGAGGTGAAAGTACGACAATATCTAAATTGATAAATAAATATGGATTTAAAGAATATCTTGATAAACTTTATTTATCTGGGAAGCCTATGTATGGCACATGTGCAGGTTTGATTCTTTTTGCTGCTGAAGTCCTAAATGAAAAATATGGTCTTGGCTACATTGACATAATTGTTAAAAGGAATTCATATGGCAGGCAAATAGATAGTTTTCATGAGATGGTTGAATTATCTTTTGATAAAAGAAAAAGATTTGAAGCTATTTTTATAAGAGCTCCAAAAATAATAAGTGCCGGTTCAGAAGTTGATATTCTTTCTAAAATTAATGATAATATTATTTTGGCAAGACAGAAAAATATTCTTGTAAGTTCGTTTCACCCTGAACTTCAGGATGACTTAAGGATTCATAATTATTTTTTAGACATGGTTTTAAATAAATAAAAAGGGAGTAATATATGTCCGGACATTCAAAGTGGCACTCGATTAAACATAAAAAAGCAAAAGAAGATGCAAAAAAAGGTAATATTTTCGGTAAACTGGCAAGAATGATTTCAATTGCAGCAAGAGAAGGAGGCAGTGGAGATCCTAATAATAATAATGCGCTTGCCAATGCTCTGGCTAAGGCTAAGGAATTTAATCTACCACAGGACAATATAGAAAGAGCGATTAAAAAAGGCACCGGAGAAATGGAAGGTGTGAAATATGAAAGGATTACATATGAAGGTTATGGTCCAGGCGGAATTGCTATAATGGTAGACGTAACTACCGAAAACAAAAACAGGAGCGCTGCAGACATAAGAAGTATTTTTAGCAGAAATAATGGAAGCCTGGGTGAATCAGGATGTGTTGCATGGATGTTTGATAAAAAAGGCATCATAACTGTAAGCAAAGATTCAATTAAAGATTATGATGATTTTATGCTTAAGGCTATAGATAGCGGTGCTGAAGATATTGAAGAAAGTGAAGAGTCTTACGAAATAAAAGTCGAACCCTCAGAAATGAGCGAGGTTAAGGATAAATTGATTGCAAATAAAATAGATGTAAAATTTACTGATGTTTTGCTTATTCCGAAAACGACATTAAAATTATCCAAAAGCGAAACAGAAAAAGCATTAAGGATAATAAATACGCTTGATGATTATGAC
>JAQVJB010000107.1 GCA_028695395.1 Actinomycetota bacterium
TATCAATAGATAATTCCGTACAATCAGCAGTAAGGCCTGTTTCAAGTGCACAAGCGACAGCAGGCATCAAACTCCTTCCAAGCGCTGTTGCACCCGCTAAAAAGATCTCAGGTTTTGTTTTCTCTATCATGTCGATAAGCAATTCTTTTAAAACATCTTCGTAAATCTCTTTATTGTCATCAAACCTGGCATAGTTAATCCTGTTGGCACCATAATCAACTAGTTGCTGGAAATAAATATCCACATCAGCAGCTGCAATAAAAGCAGATACGTGACTTTCCAGCTCCTTTGAAAGTTCTACTGCTTTATTCATTAATTCCAGGCTTGCATCATTTATTTTACCATCGGAGACTTCTATAAAAACCCCTATCCCCTGATAATCGCTGAAATCTGTTTTCTTCTTATCATGAACTGTGATTTCTATTGACTTGAATCTGCATGCATCTACACATGCTCCGCAAAGAATACAATTATCATTTATAACTGCCCTTTTATTTACAATTTCAATTGCATCATATAGACATGCTTTTATGCATAAGCCGCATCCGGTACAATTATTTTTAACCTTAATTTCCATTTTTTAAAAAATCCTTTCAGGAATATTGAAATCTTTTTTATGTTTTGCCATAACTGAAAAGCTCCTTACAGATTTCATCAACCTGGGCCTTTAAATTATTTTCAATGACTTTAGTATCATTTTTAATCTCATGCTTGAATATCTTTATTACCCTGGTAGCAGAACCATCCAGGCCGGCCTGTGCAGGATTTATCTGCAAATCATTTATTCCCCATTTCTCAATAGGAGCAGCTTTTGCCTTCATCATATTTTTTAAACCTGGTATCCTGGGTGAGTTTATCTCTTTTAATACAGAGAGTACTGCCGGAAGTTCAGTTTCGATAATGTCATATTTTTTTTCTTTTAACTGTTTTAATAATATTCTATCCAGCGCAATCAGCTGAATCTCACTTATATAACCGACAAAAGGCATATTCAGAAGCTGACCAATTTCAGGCCCTACCTGCCCTGTATCACCATCCATGGTCTGTTTTCCGCATAAAATTATTTTTACATCACCTAGCTTTTTTGCTGCTGCCGATAAAACTCTTGATGTTGCCAAGGTATCTGAACCGGCAAAAGCCCTGTCCGAGAGTAGTACTGCTTTGTCAGCTCCAAGAGATATTGCCTCTCTCAGTATCTTCTCAGACTGAGGCGGACCCATAGTTACAACCACTGTTTCGATTTCTATATCAGTGGTACCAGCCAGTCTTTCTTTAATTCTTACACCTTCTTCTATGGCATAAACATCAAAGGGATTTATAATATTTTCAGCCCCTTCTCTTATCAGCGTATTCGTAGCAGGATCTATTTTTATTTCCGTAGAGGAAGGTACTTGCTTTATGCATATCATTACTTTAAATTTCATTCTCTTTTAATCTTTTCCTTTTAAAGGTTATTAAATATTAAAAATAATTTTCAAAATCCGTTTTTAATAAGGTCTAGAGCAATTACATTTCTCTGTATCTGATTGGTCCCTTCATAAATCTGGGTTATTTTCGCATCCCGCATCATTTTCTCTACCGGATAGTCTCTCATATATCCATAACCTCCAAGAATCTGCACCGCATCGGTTGTAACCTTCATAGCGACATCAGAAGCAAATAATTTGGCCATGGCTGATAGTCTTGATGATTCTTTCAGTCCACTGTCCACAACTTTTGCAGCATGGTAAACAAGCTGCCTTGCAGCCTCTATATTTGTTGCCATATCTGCAAGCATATGCTGCACTGCCTGAAATGATGAAATAGATTGTCCGAACTGCTTTCTTATTTTTGAGTATATCAATGCTTCTTCAATAGCAGCCTGGGCAACACCTACTGCCTGAGCGCCTACTGCCGGTCTTGACTTATCCAGCGTCTTCATTGCTATAATAAATCCCATCCCTTCTTTTCCGATAAGATTTTCTTTAGGGACAATGCAATTCTCAAAAACAAGCTCTCTTGTAGCACTAGCCCTTATGCCAAGTTTTTTTTCTTTTTTCCCAAAAGAAAAACCTTTAAATCCTTTTTCAACAATAAATGCACTTGCACCTCTGATGCCTTTTGATTCATCCGTTATTGCAAATATAGAATAAATATCTGCTTCTCCCCCATTTGTTATCCACTGTTTCGTTCCATTAAGTATGTAATTGTTGCCATCAAGTTCTGCTCTTGTCTTTATCGAACCAGCATCGCTACCTGCTTCAGCTTCGGTCAAGCCGAAAGCAGCTATTTTCTCCCCGCTTGCCAGTGATGGAAGATATCTGTTTTTCTGCTCATCGTTTCCCGAAATAAGGATTGGAAGGAAACCAAGACCTGAAGCCGCATAGGAGGTAGCGACACCTAGACAGCCTTTGCTAAGTATTTCTGTAGCTATGCAGACCTCGAATATACCTGTGCCCATCCCGCCCCATTGCTCGGGAATAAACAATCTGAAAAGATCGCTCCTTCCGATTTCCGAAAGTATCTCCCTGGGAAACATTTCTTCTTCATCAAGCTGAGCACGTACAGGTTTTATTTTTTCCTGCACTATCCTGTTGCAGATCTCAATTATCATTTCCTGTTCTTCTGTGTAAAAATAAGACATCTTTTTCCTCTTATTTAAATTATAATTTTTTTCTTTTGACGCATTAACAGCCAATGAGTTTCATACTTGCATCCATTTCATATGTGAAACCATATGTATGATGATGCGTCTTTAGAAGAAGTTTTATCATGATAAATTTTTTAATAAGGTGAAAGCATTATGTTTTTGAAAAATGAAATCAGTTTAAGATCTTCTTTAAGCATGGAAAGATTAAATAAAAAAGTGCTTAAAATATTATTGGCATTTTTATTTTCTATTCTTATAGCTGTTTCTTCAAATATTTTCCTTTATCTGCCGATTACTCCGATACCGGTTACCGTGCAAACGATGACAGTGCTTTGTGCGGCAATTATTCTTGGCAGAAAATATGTCCTGATTTCAACTGGTACCTATATAGTGGCAGGACTTTTGGGCTTACCTGTTTTTGCTGGTTTCAAATCCGGCATATCTTCACTTGCAGGCCCCAGCGGAGGTTATATAATCGGATTTCTGATATCTTCATTTATTACTGCTATTATATTTGAAAATCTGAAAAGAAATAAAAAATTAGCTTCTGTGTCAATTCTCATTGCATGCATTGCGGGAATATCGTTAATTTATTTATTCGGGTATATGCATATGCTTTTATTTTTTTACAAAACAAATAATTACTTAACGGATGCAAATATTTTTATAAATATATTTAACCTGGCAATAAAACCATTTATCCTTGTCGACATTGTGAAAATCCTGATTATTGTCAATTCGGGTGCTTTAATAAGAAATTCAAAGAATATTAGCAGAACAAAATAGCTTTAAAAATTAAAAGTATTAATAAAATAAATGAATAAAGTAAGAATAAATGATACGACAATAAGGGATATTTTTCAGAATATCGATCTTAAAAATACAAATATAAATAAGCACAGAAAAATATTTGAATTGCTTGATAACTGTAGATTTGACAGCATTGAAGCATGGGGAGGTTCCAGTTTTGAGCAAATGCTTGGTAATAGCTTTGGGAAAAACCCCTGGGATTATTTAAAAGAGTTAAAAGAGCTCTTTGTCAAGACTCCCCTGCAGGCTTCAATCGGGGCAAGGAATCTGACCGGTTTTGATTATTTTTCGGATGATATAATAAAAAAATTTATAAGATTGTCGTTTGATTTGGGTATTTCGAAGTTCAGAGTTTTTGACGCATTAAACGATATAGGCAATATGAGATTTACATTAACTACGATTCTTTCTCTTGGTGCAGAATGTGAAGGTACTATAATATTTGAAAAAACAAAACCTGTTGATTTTTATATCAGGCTTATCCGGGAACTTATTGAAATTGGATGCACAAGTATCTGTATTAAAGACTCTGAGTCTGTTCTTACCCCATCAGTCATTAAAAAATATTTTCCCTTAATAGCTTCAGCATCGGATATCCCTATATTCATTAGTTCTAAAAATTTAAAAAACCTTCAGATAATAAATTGTATGGAAGCAATTAAATGCGGGTTTTGCGGAATTGATTTAAGCCTTATTCCTTCTGATTTTTGCCAGTCCGGAAATCCTTCCGTATTTCCATTTCTTACCGGTATGGATGGACTGGATTTTGCCATAAGAACTAATATTGATGTTATTAAAAGAGTCTTTGGACATATCAGGAATAAAATATTTCCTCTTATGAAAAAACAGGATAGTATTTTAGATTTTATTCTTACGGATAAGAATTTAAGCATTCCGCCAAGATGGCTTATATCTGCAATATTAAGGCAATTACAGGAAATCGGGGAAGCTGACAGACTTGAAGAAATAATAAAAGAAATGCAGGACATTAAATCAAAATCTGGAAATCCGACATTTTCAGCACCTCTTGGCCATATTATCGCAGGCCAGGCAATTTTAAATATAATATTTTCTGCTGATAAATGGGAAATGATAAGTGATGAAATGATGTCATTATTGAAAGGATTGTATGGCAAAATTTCAGACCCAATCAGCAGTGAATTAAAAAATAGTATTAAGAATTCAAATATTTATGAAAAAATAGTTCTTAATAAAATAAGTTATGAGACTTGCGAAAAGGAGATGTCCGG
>JAQVJB010000108.1 GCA_028695395.1 Actinomycetota bacterium
AAATATCCTGGATTACAAAAATAAAATAGAAAGTGATGCTGAGGCAACTGCTGCCCAAAATGAACTTCTTGAAAATATACTTTCTAACAACCCTGCTCTTGTTTATGTAAGAGACACTGATCTAAAATTCACTATGGTAAATAATGCTTTCGAAAAAGTTATTCAAAAAAGCTCGGATTGTATTATCGGCAAAACTGATTTTGATATTTATCCTGAAGATATTGCAAAGAAAATGACTGAGGATGATATTGAAGTTATGAATAATGATAGACCTAAACTAGGTATTGAAGAAAATCTTTTACTTCCTGATGGAAAAAATATATGGGTCATTGCCAATAAAATACCTCTTCATGATAAAAATGGCGAAGTAAAAGGAATAGTGGGTATCTCTTATGATATCAGCGAGATAAAAGAAATAGAGTTACAGCTAAGAACAATCCTTGATAATTTTCCATATAAAGCCTGGCTGAAAGATATAAATGGAAAATACCTTGCAGTAAATGATATCCTGGCAAAATCTGCCAATAAAATTAAATCAGAAATGATTGGCAAAACCGATATGGAGATTTATCCTGAAGAGCTTGCAAAAAAATATATGAACGATGACCGTAATATAATGGAAACCAGAGAATCCAGATATTTTCAGGAAATATCTTTAACTAATGGCAAATCTGCACTTCATGAAACTTATAAGACTCCAGTAATTAATGAAGTAGGAGAGGTAATAGGTACAACAGGCTATACTAAAGATATAAGCAAGATGCAGGAAGAATTAAAAGAATTAACCCGATTAAATAATCTTTTCAGTGCAGTAATCGATAACATCCCGATAATGCTTTTTGTCAAAGATGCAGATACTTTGAGATTTAAACTTATAAACAAGGCAGCTGAAGAAGTAATCGGATTGGGAAAAAACAATATTATAGGTAAAGATGATTACGATTTATTTCCTAAAGAACAGGCAGACTTTTTTGTGGAAAAGGACAGGGAGGCTTTAAACAATAATAAAAAATTGCTGATTGAAGAAGAAAATCTTACATCAAGTAAAAAATCAGTAACTATCAGAACTAAAAAAGTACCTATCCTTGATGAAAATGAAAATCCGATTTGCATAGTAGGCATTTCAGAAGATATAACAAAACAAAGGCAAATGGAAAGAACTATCAAGGAACTTGCCTACTATGACGAAATAACCAAGCTCCCTAACAGACATTTATTCAAAGACAGGTTTGAGATTGCTTCTGAATATTCAATAAGAAATAAAAAGAAGATGATGATATCAATGCTTGATTTTGATAAATTTAAAATAATAAATGACAGGTATGGCCATGTTGTCGGAGACAAGCTTCTTAAGAGTTTTGCAGACAGGGTAAAGAAAATAATGAGGAAAACAGATACTTTCGCCAGATTTGGAGGAGACGAATTTATTTTCATAATCAGTGGTTTTGCAGATAATGATGGTATGAAAAAATTTGCTGATAAAATACTATATTCTTTCAATAAGCCTTTTAAAATTGGGGATTTAGAGTTAGACATAAAAGGGAGCATGGGTATTTCAATATTCCCCGATGATGCAGCCGAACAGGATATTCTTTTAAAATTTGCTGATACCGCAATGTATGAAGCTAAGAAAAAGGGCGGCAATACATATGTTTTTTATGAAACCATAAAAAAAGGTAAAACAAGCCAGTTATTTACTTAAGTCTCTAATGCCAGAAAATTTTCATTTAATGCAGCGTCATTAAGATTTTTATCCCAGGAATAAAAGTTAACGCTTTTATTTATTCTCTCTGAATATCATCAAGCATTCAAGATGCAATTAATAATAACTTCTCAGTTTGTATTTTTCTATTAGTAAACAGGCTTACACGTCCTCAGGAATGAGAGAACTAGCTTACACGCCCCCGGGAAGGAGTTTGGGGCTTATTGCTACTCCCCATATTCCTGGACCTGTATGAGCACCCATAACTGTAGTAATTTTATTGTAAATAATGTCGGCAATTACAATTTCTTTATTTTGCCTTATAAGTCTTTCCAGTTCCTTTACAGGTGCAAGATCTGCTCCGTAAAATATGCTTATATAGTTTTCTTTGTTTAGCCTGGCGACAGCAATAGTCTGCAAATACATCTCAAATATAGCTTTTTCTTTGTTTCTTACAAATTTTTTTAACTTGACTGTGCCTTCTTTCCCGATATGAAGAATAGGAACAAACTTAATAGCTTTACTTATAAATTTACTTAAGAATACTCCTCGCCCGCCCTTCATTACATATTCAAAACTTTCAAGGACCGCTATGAATTTGTTTCTTCTTATAAGCTCTTCTATAAGATTTTCTATTTCAATTTCACTGTAGTTTGCGTTAACAGCCATTGCTGCCTGCAGCACAGTAAAACCAAGACACATCGTAGAAGTTTTTGAATCAAATATTTTTATTTTCCCCTCAGGAAAAGAATTTTTAGCTACATTTGCTGCATTATTTGAAGCTGATAGTTTTGAGCTTAAAGTAATGCAATAAATCCTGTCAGCTTTTTCTTCCTCAATAAGTCTTTTAAAAACAGCAATAAAGTCTCCGACTGAAGGTGATGCCGTGATTACTTTTTTATCAGCTGCAAGTGCTTCATAAACCTCTTCCGGTCTTATTTCAATTAAATCCTTCATCATTTTTCCGTCAAAGCCAACATAAAGAGGAACTGTTTCAATAGAGTATTTTTTTACAAGTTCTGCAGGAATATCCGAGGAGCTGTCAGTAACTATTCTAATATTTGACACTTTTTAATCCTTTCTTATTAATCTTTTAATATTAATTAATAATCAGGGACATGATATTAAGAAAAAAAAATTATTATTTTTTACTTAAAGAATAAAAAGTTTCTCTCATTTTAGCAAAGAAAAGAAAGTAATTGCCAGATAATTATTACAATGCAATGTATTATTAAACAAATATTTAGCCAGATACAGATTATTAAGAACTATTATGACCTGTAATGTGAGCTAGCTTTGACAAAATCATGAGTAAGGTCAGTCGTCCATACGAAACTGCTCTGCCTGCCCGTATGCATATTTATTTTTATCCTGATATGTTTTTCTTTCATAGTAGGCAATGCCGGTTCCATATTTTCTGATACTTCCATTCCGTTTTTAAAAATAAGAAAATCATTAATAAATATTTCAACGTCATCTATATTAAATTCAACATCCGTTGAGCCAATTGCAGATGCAATTCTCCCCCAGTTTATAGTTTCTCCAAAAATAGAAGCTTTGACCAGTATTGAATTTGCGATTTTCATTCCTATTTTTTTTGCTTCGGCTTTATCACGGCTGCTTCTTACTTCTATCTCTACGAATTTGGATGCACCCTCGCCGTCAAGGATTACTTTTTTAGCCATTTCTTCTAGAACAAAGAAAAGCGTGTGTTTGAAAACATCAAATAATTCTCTGCTATCTTTTGTTATCTCTATAACGCTTTCACCATTACTCTGTATAAAAACCATATCATTGGTGCTCTGGCATCCGTCAATGGAAATAGAATTAAAACTATGGTCGACACCTTCGCGAAGAAGATCATCAAGAAGACTATGGTGAATTTTTACATTTGTAGCAATAAAACATAATATTGTACCCATATTAGGCGCGACCATTATAGAGCCTTTGCCGATGGCACCGATTATTATATCTTTTTTTAGATTAAAGAATTTTTTCGTGTTTATTTTTACGGCTAATTCCTTGGAATTTTTATCAATTGTAAGAATTGACCTGGCAGCCCGGTGGCCATCACTGGAACTAATTGTTTTTGACAGCTCTTTTATGCCGTCAAGTATTTTTTCAATGGGAAGCTGTTTTCCTATTAAACCTGTTGAAGCAATTGCTACATTTTCCTTTTTTATCCTTAAAGATTGAGCAGTATTTTCAATTATTTTTTCTGCATTTATAATCCCCTGTTCGCCTGTACAGGCATTTGCTATTCCTGTATTTATTATAATCGCTTTTATATTTCGCGACCTGGAAAGCTGTTCCTTATTTATTATTACAGGGGCAGCAGCAAATTTATTTGTAGTAAAAACTGCAGATGTAACAGTGTCAAGCGGAGAATATATCATGCTTAAATCATCTTTTCTTGACCTTCTTACCCCGCTGTGAACTGCATTAGCAAAAAATCCAGGGACATTTGTTATTGTCCCGTTTTCAATCATTGAAAAATATTTATCATATTCTTTTTCATCTTTTTCTTTATACATATATATTCCCCAGACTTAAAGCAAATTCATAATCTTCTATCATGATTACAACTCTTTTTATTCTGTTGCCAGCCTTTTTTGCTCTTTTTATAATAAATATTTATTTAAATAATCTAGTTTAATATTCATTATTTAAAAGTAGTGCTAAAACTTCAAGTGCGCTATCTAAAAGATATGTTTCCATATTTTAGTAATAATAGTTAAATTTTAGTAATAATAGTTAAATAATAAAAATTAAAAACCCTCTTATGGTTATTACTTTAAAAGACTCTCTGTTATAAAAAAATAAAAATATTTACTATATTAAGACAAATCCATTATTTTTTTAACAAGATATTT
>JAQVJB010000109.1 GCA_028695395.1 Actinomycetota bacterium
TATAATTGAAATAATATAAAATATGACAAAGGGGGCTAAATTGGAAAAAGACAGAAAACAGCCATATCGAAAACCTGAAGTTGTGGAATATGAAAATTTAGACGAGATAACCAGAGGAGAAGACCCGACTTCAGAACCGTTATAGTAATAAGGTTATAACTTAAATTTAATTTCTGAGTAGTTCTTGATATTTGTATTGTTTGGTTAAATTATGGCAAATAGAATCAGAACAATTAAATTATAGTTGCATGTTGTGTAGGTGCTCTGGATGCAATTAATTGAGTTTAGCAAATATTATAGTTACCCTATAATATTAATGAATCTTTTTATATAAAACAAAATACTAGGAAGGCAAAAAGATGGAAGATAATAAGAAACAATCATATAGCAAACCTGAATTGGTAGAATATGAAAATTTAGACGAGATAACCAGAGGAGGTGCCGATACGTCACAATTGGCAGATTAATATGATTTTAACCTAAATAAGGTTTGCGCCAAATCTTATTGTATTGCTTGGGGGCGGGAAATAAGTTTTAAGAAAACTATAATATCTATCTTTATAATGGATGCTCTACCAGATATAGTTGGGGAAGCCTAGTTAATATTAAAGGATAGAAAATGATTAAGTCATTTCAATAATTAATTAAATAAAAAAACAGTAAGGAGATAAGATGGAAAAAAGCGAAAAACAATCATATAGTAAACCTGAATTGGTAGAATACGAAAATTTAGATATAATAACCAAAGGTGACATTATCCTGCCTTCAGGTGAAGTAGGTTAAATTATATAAGGCATTATATCTAGTGGTAATAGATATCAAAAAGACATTAAAGGTCAATATAACTTTAGCTCTGATAAGTGTAAATACTCAAAATTATATTGACCTAATTTTTTGCCCTGGGAAATAATTTTTTATATGCCATCCTTAAAATAGATTTCAAAGGGTTACTTTTAATTAAATTTATCCTTTGATATCTGGTAGAAAAATTCTTATATTTCTTATAATACCATTTATGTCTTTCTTCAGGGCTAATACTGCTAAGCTTGTCTTGCCTAAAATAGCTTTTAATATTCTCTTCAGTCCAGTCATTATTTTCAAAAAAGCCGCCTCCCTCATCGGCATAAAGCGCAGTGCCGGGATATATTTTTAAGGGATGTAGGGAAAAAGTATCAGGCCTATATTTCTTAATCCAAGTCAAGGTATTTTCTAAATCTGTAATTGTTTCGTCTTCAAAACCGGTCATAAAATAAGCATGGGTGCTAATATCGTATTTCTTGCATAAGCTTAAAGCCTTCTCATTTAAGCTTATAGTGGAGTTTTTATTCATGCTAACCAGTGATGATTCATTTATAGATTCAATTCCCAGTTCAATTTTTATGCAGCCTGCTTCCGACAGAGTTTTTAAGATATCTTCATTTATAAAAACTGAGCTTCCCTGTATAGCCCACTTAATTTGGCGGTGCAAATTTTTCTGAATTAATTTCCTGCATATATTTTCCACATGATTTTTTGAATATAGAAAATTATTATCATGGAAATATAGCCCTTCAACCTTATAATCCATTACCAAGCGCTCAATGTTTTCAACCACATAGTCTGCGCTATGGAATCTTACTCCCTTGCCAAAATTTAGTGATTCACTGCAGAACCTGCAATTAAAGGGACATCCCCGGGAAGTTAATATGCAAGCTGTTCTAAGATAAATTCCCCTAACGGTATCTTTATTGGCTTCAGTATAATAATCCATATCGAATATGGAGTAATCGGGTAGAGGCAAATCATCCAGGTTTTCAATTCTAGGGTGTGTCCAATTAGGTTTCTCTGATTTTCTAGTAACCAGGCCTTCAGTGTGGTGGGGGCTATCTCCTTTAGCCAGGGATAAAATGCTGTACTCTGCTTCTCCAACTACCACATAATCCAGGCCGGGCATCTTATTTAATGAAATCTGGGGCAAAGCGGTGCAGTGATGGCCTCCAGCCACTATGGTTCCCTCAAAAAAACCTCTAATAAAACTAACACATTCAGCGGTATCATAAATTACTTCCGATATAGTAGAAAAGCCAATAATATCTGGTTGGTAGCTTAATATTTCTTTTTTCATTTCTTGATCTACCAACTCTTTGTTTCCTAATTGATAACTTTTTAACATTCGGTCAAATAGTCTAACCTGATGGCCATTGGTTTTCAAAAGGGAAGCTATATAGCTTATACCTAAAGGAGTCCACCTGGTTTTGGTATAGCTATAAAGTGGTGTTATTAATAGAATTTTCATAATTGGTTGACCTGGATTTGTCTAAGATGATTAAAGAAATCATTACTATAAGGGTCCTGGGGCAAGCTGCTTAAGTTTAATTTATTTTGCCAATGGAGAAGAAGATTATAGGCTTCTAAATCCAGAGCCAATAAGCTGCTGCCTATTAAAATAGTATTAGCCTCAGCAACCTTTCCTTGGTCAGGCCCACCGGTAACAAATATTTTCCTGGCATCAATAATGTTTAAATCTGGTTGTACGGCCAGGGCAATTTCAGCAATTCTTTCCTGGAGGTGGTCCCGGTGTAAGGCATACCTTTGCTTGGGATGCATTAAACCCACCAGGGATTTAGTAGCAAAACTAAATCCTGCCAAACTGTGTGATTTAAGATTGGCTAAATTTATAAATCGGTCATACTTATATATTTCTTTGGCTAGAATTATGTCTTTAAAATACTCTCCCCGGATAGGAATTTTTACCCAGCTTCCATAATCCAGGCTTTTAATCCTAGCCTTATATTTTTTTAAAAAATTAAATTTCTTTTTAGCAATAACCTTTCTAGTGGGCAAATGTATCAAGCCGCTGCAATCTGCAATACATATATGGTTAATACCTCTTTTCCTCAATATCTTCAGTAAAGCCTCCAGCATTTCAGAAGAAGTGGATGCAGGATAGGGGTTGGCTGAATTAAGGTTAATCTTTATCATGACCTTGTCTGGTGGCTTAAAAAGTTTAAATAAATTTTGGCTAGCTTCCATCATATCCGAAATTGAATCCTCTCCAGAAAAAGAATTACTTATCGGGGCGCTAGGTTGAGGCATCCATGGGTTAGCTGTACCTATCCTAAAGGTATTGTTTACTATTAATTTTCTTTCTACTCGCTGGATTAAATTTGCCATAATATTATTTCCTCTTTTTCATTATATCCAAAAAGAAAAGCTTTAGAATATGGAAAGGTAATAAAAATCTGTTGATTTTAACTTCAGTGCCCAGCATATGCTTGATGGAATCAATATTAAACCATAAATATTTAATTACCTTTATACGGTCATTTATATTGTAAGGCAGTAGCACCTTTACCAGTCTTAAATATAGCTTATCTGAAACAGAATCAATGGTGGGCCTAAAAGCCATCTTTTTATATATCCCGTATTCCAAAGGCAGAAGCTTGTCTACACAAAATTGCTGTCGCTTTTTTTTATCCATTTTGGTCTTCTGGCTGTATTCATAGTATAACATTAACAATATTCCAATGATTTTCCTCAAGTTTGGATTAGTATTTTTTAGTATAAAGTTAAAATTAATATCCGGCTCAAACTTTTTTAAGTAAGTGCAAATATCAATCAACCACTGCATCCTTTTAAAGCCATGGCTGAAAGCATAATGGAAGGCTATGTTTATAAATTCCGCCTCCCGGGAAAATACCTTAATGGTTTGGCCCTTGTACTCTATTTCCTGGGTCTTTGCTGCCTGGTACAAAGCCTCTAAATTATATAAATTTTGAAAAAGATGTGTCTGGTCTAAAAAAGAATGACCCCACTGTAGGTCCACTATAAATTTAACGGCTGCTTCCTGCTTTATGAAACTTATCTCAAAACTGTGTTTTTCATATTCTTCCATAGGCATTTTTACATTGGCTTTCCGGCTATAATAGCTATGGGGTATCTCATATCCCTGGCCCATTAGTAGACTCTTTACCTGGGGATAGTCACTTTTTTGGATTAATAAATCTATGTCAGTGGAGGCTTTGATGTAATCACTTTCGTAGCATTGGCTGCGGATAGAAAAGCCCTTGATATAGACATAATCCAGCTGGTTTTTATCTAAATTGTCGATTATGTGTAAAGTCTCTTGATCATTTAGGGCGTTTTGTATGGAATTTTTGCCGGCAATGGTTTTCCAAGTCTGAATCATATGGGGCGGCAAGTCAATATGGGCAAAGGCATCATTCACATAAAGGTAATAGAAAAGGCCGCCCAAATTATGTTTCATGATGAAGGTATCAAGCCTGTCCGGCTCAACCTTTGTGTATATTTTTTTTAATCTTTCCGGACTTTTAATGCCCAAAAGGTATTTCAGGCACTCTACCATAAATTTATGTTCTACTTTCATATGGATTAATGGTTTAGCATTTTTTTAATAGTTGAACAAAAGTTAGCCATATCGGTACCAAAATCTGCCTCATAACAGGGAACCTGGTCTAAGAGCTCGGTAAGGAAAAGAAAGTTGTTTTCAGTATTTCTACTGTTAGGCCTGATGGAAGAAGGGAAAATATG
>JAQVJB010000028.1:0-14808 GCA_028695395.1 Actinomycetota bacterium
ATTATAATGTTCCGCTTGATTCTGATTTAAATGTTAAAGATAATACAAGGATTAAGCTTTCTCTTCCTACACTGAATTATCTTATCTCACAGAATTGTAAGATTATTTTAATGGCGCATCTTGGAAGGCCGAAAGGCGATGTGGTCGATAAGTACAGGCTCACGCCTGCTGCAAAAGAACTTGAGAAGCTTTTAAGCAAGCCAGTGAAAAAGTTTGATGAAATCGTTAATGATAAGATTAGGGATTATATTGACAAAACCATGAAAAATGGTGAAATAGTAATGCTTGAAAATGTAAGATTCAATGCAGGAGAAACAAAAAATAATCCTGATTTTGCAAAAGAACTTTCCGGATTAGCTGATATCTATGTAAATGATGCATTCGGCGCAGCCCATAGGGCGCATTCTTCAACAGCAGGTATTGCCCGATATCTTCCTTCTGTTGCAGGATACCTGTTGAAAACTGAAGTTGAAGAGCTGACCTCTATTCTTGAGAACCCCCAGAAGCCATTTCTTGCTGTCCTGGGCGGGGCAAAGGTTGCCGATAAGATAATGGTTATAAAAAATTTCCTCAGCATTGTCGACAGCATTATTGTCGGAGGCGGCATGAGTTATACATTCCTGAAATCAAAGGGTTATGAAATAGGGAAGTCTATACATGCGGAAGATCCTGATGAATATAAAAATCAGATTAAATTTGCCGGAGAAGCAATACAGGAAGCTGAAAAAAATAATATTAATTTCATTACTCCCGTTGATGTGGTGGTAGGCAAAATGGATTCAGAAGGCAATATAACTGATAAAAAGACAGTAAAGGCAGATTCCATACCTTCAGATTATGAAGGATTTGATATGGGTGAGGAAACAATTAAACTTTTCGAAAAGGAAATAGCTTCAGCAAAAACAATCTTCTGGAATGGACCGGTAGGTTTCTTTGAAAGAGCTGAATTTGAAAATGGTACCAAAAGAGTGGCTAATGCTGTTGCAGGCAGCGGTGCAAAAACTATTGTAGGCGGAGGGGATACTCTTGCTGCTTTGAAAAAATTTGGCGTGACTGATAAAATTTCACATGTGTCAAGCGGAGGAGGAGCGTCAATGGAATTATTGGAAGGAAAATTATTGCCAGGAGTTGCAGCGCTTTTAGATAAATAAAATTTTTATAAACCTGGCTGGGAACATATGAATATATTATTATGATTCATTCTGGCCAGGTTTTTATATTTTAACCATTATTTTTTTAAAAAAAGGAAGAGAAATGAGAAGACCATTTATAGCGGGAAACTGGAAAATGAATTTAGATCATAATGAAGCTTCAAGCTTTATTGATGAATTAAGTTTAAAGTTTAAAAATAAAAATGATATTGAAATCGCGGTATGCCCTTCTTTTACATCAATCAGAAGCGTGGCTGTAGCAGCTGAAAAGGAAAAGGAGAAAAACAATCATTTCAATATTAAAATAGGAGCTCAGAATATATATTTTGAAAAAAGCGGAGCATTTACCGGGGAAATATCGGCAGATATGCTGAGAGCTCTTGGCGTTGAATATGTTATAATCGGCCATAGTGAAAGAAGAGTAATTTTTAAAGAAGATGATGAGCTTATTAATAAAAAGATAAAGTCAGCCCTTGCAAACGGATTAAAACCTATACTCTGCGTAGGAGAGACTCTTGAGATAAGAGAAAAAGGTAAAGCTGTTGAATTTACTCTTAACCAGATCAATTCCGGACTGGATTTGATTGATATAAGCGAGATAAAGAATATAACTATAGCCTATGAACCCATATGGGCAATAGGTACGGGAAAAACAGCAACACCTGAAGATGCACAGCAAATGTGTAGTTCAATAAGAATGAAAATCGAAAAACTTTATAAAAAGGAAATAGCTGAAAACATAATCATACAATATGGCGGCAGTGTTAAGCCATCAAATATAAGTGAGATAATGGAAATGCCTGATATTGACGGAGCACTGGTAGGAGGGGCAAGTATAAAATCAGATGATTTTTTAGCATTAATCAATTATTAGTCAGGATAAAAAATGGAAAAAAGTAATCGCAGTGTAAGATATCCGCTATGTCTTATAATTATGGATGGATGGGGATGTTCGGATAATATTGAAGGAAATGCTATTCTTGCAGCAGATACGCCTAATTACGATAGACTGATGCAAGAATATCCCAATACGCTTTTAAATGCTTCAGGTTTGTCAGTCGGGCTTCCTGAAGGACAGATGGGCAATTCGGAGGTAGGGCATTTAAATATTGGAGCTGGAAGAATTGTTTTCCAGGAGTTGACGAAAATAACCAAATCTATTGAAATAGGCAAATTTTTTGAAAAAGAAGCTTTTCTTGAAGCAATAAAAAATGTCAATAAAAATAATTCCGCTCTTCATTTATTTGGATTATTGTCGGATGGAGGAGTACATAGCCATATTTCCCACCTCAAAGCTCTTATTGACCTGGCAGTAATGCATAGTGTAAAAAAACTGTATCTCCATGCTTTCCTCGATGGGAGAGATGTGCCTCCGAGGTGCGCATTAAGCTATATTGAAGAAATAATTGCATATATGAATAAAAAGGGGCTTGGAGAATTGGCAACTATTTCAGGAAGATATTATGCGATGGATAGAGATAACAGGTGGGACAGGGTTAAAAAAGCATATGATAATCTTGTTTATAGAAACGGTAGATTATATGATAGCGCAGAAGAGCTTATGGCAGACTCTTATCAAAATAATATAGACGATGAATTTGTAATACCTGCAAGCATTAAAGTGGAAGAACCGGAAGATGCAAAGATAAAATCCAAAGATTCTATTATATTTTTTAATTTCAGGCCAGACAGGGCAAGGGAAATAACCAGAACTTTTATATATGAAGATTTTAATGAATTTGACAGGGGCAATAATGTTCCCAAAGATATAATTTTTGTCTGCATGACTGAATACGATTCTTTATTCAGCTCTAAAAAGGGTGTCTTTATTGCATATCCCCCAAGGAATCTGACAAATACTGTTGGAGAAGTATTCGCAAAAAACAATCTTAACCAGCTGAGAATAGCCGAAACAGAAAAATATGCTCATGTTACATTTTTCTTTAATGGAGGAGTAGAGATACCCAATCCTAATGAGGACAGGATACTCATACCTTCTCCAAACGTTCCTACATATAATCTTAAGCCTGAGATGAGTGCATATGAAATAGCGGAGACTGTTGTTAAAAAGATTGATGAAAGATTATACCATGTAATAATAGTCAATTTCGCAAATCCGGATATGGTTGGTCATACTGGATTTTTTGACAAGGCAGTAGAGGCAATAGAAGTCGTTGATAAATGTCTGGGAAAAATAACAGATAAATTAAAATCAGTTAAAGGAACATGCATATTAACAGCTGATCACGGCAATGCAGAAGAAATGTTTAATGTTGAAAAACAATGTGCAATCACTGCTCATTCAAATTCAAGAATACCTTTTATCTTATGCGACGACAGAATCAAGTCTTTAAAATCGTACGAAGATGGCGATATCGCCCTTTGTGATATTTCGCCTACAATGCTGGAAATGTTAAATATAATAAAACCGGTTGAAATGACAGGAAAATCTTTAATAAAAGAATGGGCAGATGCTAAGAAATAAAGTAAAAAAACCTATATGCCTGATCATAATGGATGGATGGGGAATCTCGGAAAAACAAAAAGGTAATGCCATTTATCAGGCATTAACAGCTAATATTGATTATTATACGCGATATTATCCAAACACAAAATTAAATGCAGCAGGCGAGAAAGTAGGTCTGCCTGAAGGGCAGATGGGGAATTCTGAGGTTGGGCATACGAATATCGGTGCCGGCAGAATAGTGATGCAGGATTACACAAAAATAACAAATGCAATAAAAGATGGAACTTTCTATGATAATCAAGTCTTTAAAAATGCATTTAAGATCTGCATCGATAAGAATTCAGACCTGCATTTCATGGGATGCCTTTCAGATGGCGGAGTGCATAGCCACATAAATCATCTTAAAGCATTGATGAGAATGGCAGTAAAGTTTGGAATAAAAAATTTTTATATTCATCCTTTTCTTGACGGAAGAGATGTTTTCCCCATGAGTGCAAAAAAATACATATTAGAAATACAGAACCTTATAAATGAACTAAATGCAGGGGAAATTGCAACATTAAGCGGCAGGTATTATTCGCTTGACAGGGATAATAAATGGGATAGGACAAAAAAGGCTTTCGAGCTTTTGGTAAATAGGGATAAAGAATTCTTTAAAGATGCTCTTACAGCGATAGATGAATGCTATAAGAAAGGCCTGACAGATGAGTTTATTGAACCTTGCTGCATAGAAACTTCAAATAATGAAAAATCAAAAATCAAAAATGAGGATTCAGTAATATTTTTCAATTTCAGGCCTGACAGGACAAGACAGATATCAAGCCCGTTCGTAATTAAAGACTTTAATATTTTTGATAAAGGGGAGATAAATCCCGAAAGCATATATTTTGCCGGAATGACCATATATGATGACAGTTTTACATGTCCGGCTGCTTTTCCGCAGGAAAGGCTGAAAAATACCATTGGTGAAGTAATGGCTAATAATAATTTAAAGCAACTTAGAATAGCTGAAACTGATAAATATCCGCATGTTTCTTTCTTTTTTAATGGAGGCACTGAAACTCCTTTTGATAATGAGGATAGGATTATGATACCGACAGTCCCGGTAAAAACATATGATTTGAAGCCGCAGATGAGCGCATATGAAGTAACAGAAAAAGTCATAGAGAAAATATATGAAAATATATATGATATTATAATCCTTAATTATGCAAATGCAGATATGGTCGGTCATTCAGGTTATATGGATTCTGCGATAACTGCGGTTGAAACAGTTGACACATGTGTAGGGCTTGTTGTAAACGCACTCATTAATGTAGGCGGTGCTGCATTAATTACGGCAGATCATGGAAATGCAGAAGAAATGGTATGCTCAATTACAAAAAATATAATTACTGCCCATACTTCATCTTATGTACCTTTCATATTATGCGATGACAGCATAAAAGAGTTAAGGCAGGATTATGAAAATCTAAAGCTTGGCGATATAGCGCCGACAATCCTGGATTTGATGCAAATAGAAAAACCTATTGAAATGACAGGCAATTCTTTAATAAAAAAATAATAAGTATTTGAATTTGATTATTTTTTGATATAATATCAATCTTAAAGTTTAAAAATTAAAGCATTTTAATTACTAGGAAAAAGGAGAAGAAGAGATTTATGGGTTCTCTTTGGTTAAATATAATATTTATAATTCATATAATTGCATCTTTAGCAGTTATTTTACTTATATTATTACATTCAGGAAAAGGTGGAGGTATTTCAGGTCTTTTCTCTGGTATGATGGAAACTTTTGACGGTGCCGGAATAGTAGAAAAAAATCTCGACAGGGTGACAATCATAAGTTGTGTAGTTTTTGGAATAACATCCATTTTGTTATTTATGCTTCAATAATTATTGCTTTCATTTTAATTTCTATAACCATAATCTGATTTATTTTAATTAAAAGGTTTTATGGTTTTTATTTATATATTTTTTTTGAATAATTTTACCGGAATTAAATAATAATAATATAAATCAACAGTTTTTATTTCGGTAATGTTTGTATAAAAGGAGGAAAATAAATGCAAAATAAGAAAAAGCTATTTGCATTACTTACAATTGTGGTAGTTGCTAGTCTTGCAGTTTCTTTATTTGCAGGCTGTAAAGTTGCAACTGCTACTGAAACAACAGCTGCAGCAGAAGAGACTACAGCAGAAACAACTGAAGCAGCAGAAGAAAATGCAGCAGAAGAAACTGAAGCAACAGAGGCTGTAACAGGTGAGCCTGTAGCGGGTGGGATAATGAGGATGCACTTAAATGAGCCAGTCTCATTGGATCCGCCAAATTCATATGAAAGCGAAGGCATACAGGTAGTAAGACAGATATGGGACGGATTATTTACTTATGATCCTGAAACTCTTGAAACAGTACCAGAGCTTTGCGAGAAATATGAAATTAGCGATGATTTGCTTACTTATACTTTCTACATAAAGAAAGGTGTCATGTTCCATAGTGGTAAAGAATTAACTGCTGAAGATTTTGTTTTTTCATGGACAAGAGTTGCTCAAAAAGACACTGCTTCATATCTTGCTTATCACTTGGCAGCGATTGAAGGATATGATGCATGCCAGGATGGCAGCTCAATGGAGCTGACAGGTGTTAAAGCACTTGACGATTATACCCTTCAGGTTACGCTTCAATATCCTTATGCAGACTTTATTAACACTTTAGGACACGTAGTCTTCTATCCTGTTAATAAAGAAAGCATTGAAGCTTCAGGGGACAAAGCTGGTGAAATGCCGGATGGTACCGGTCCTTTCAAATTTGTCTCATGGACTCATGACCAGTCAATTGAACTTGTCAGAAATGATGATTACTACGGACAGAAAGCATATCTTGATGGTGTTAAATATGTAATTATTCCTGAACAGGACACTGCTTTTCTTGAGTTCCAGGCAGGAAATCTGGAATTTACAGAAATTCCTATCGGTCAGAGAGCTTCAGTGGAAGCAGATCCTGCTTTAAATGAGGGAGTAATAATTCATCCTATATTAGGACTTTATTATTATGGAATGAATCTTCAGGCTGAACCATTCAAAGATAATCTGGCTTTAAGAGAAGCAATTGTTTATGCAATTGACAGACAGAATATCTGCGATATTATCAATGAAGGAATATCAAGCCCTGCAACTGGATTTGTTCCTCCGGGAATTCCCGGATTCCAGGAAAATGCTATGGATTATATATATGACCCGGAAATGGCTAAGCAAAAGCTTGAAGAAGCCGGTTATCCGAACGGCGAAGGCCTTGAAACTTTAAATCTTGGATTTAATACCGGTTCCGGACACGAAAAGATAGCAGAAGCAATACAGGCTGATCTTGCTGAAATAGGAATAACAATGGAAATCGAAGGATTTGAATGGGGAACAATGCTTGAAAAAGCAGCAAGCGGAGAGATAATATTCTATAGGTTGGGATGGCTTGCTGATTATCCTACAATGGATAATTTCCTATATCCTTTATTCCATTCTAAGTCATCAGACAATTACTCAGATTATAATAATCCTGTTGTAGATGAATTGCTTATTGAAGCTAGAAGTACGGCAGATGAAGATGAGAGAATAGCTAAATACCGTGAAGTAGAAAAGACAATACTTAAAGAAGCAGCTTTTGCTCCTGTATACTTCTATGGTACAAGCAGGATAGTCAAGACTTATGTAAAAGGATTCATATTTGACAATATGGAAAATTATGATCTTGCCACTGTTTGGCTGGAACAATAATACTGTTTAAAATACTAAATTAATAATATAATAATAGCCTGCATATTTGCGGGCTATTATTATATAGAAATTGTTATTTTTTCCTAAATAGTTGTAAAATTTTTAAAAAAGTTTTAACATAACGTATTTTAAAAAAACAGATTTAAAAAAGATTGATTATTTAAAAGAAAAAGTAAAATGTTTTATTACATTATAAAAAGAATATTGCAGATTATACCAGTAATTATTGGCATAACTCTTATTCTTTTTATTTTAATGTATGTTATACCTGAAGATCCTGCCAAGCTGATTCTGCAAAAAGGTGCAACACCTCAGGCTCTTGCTAATCTCAGGGCAAAAATGGGGATAGATAAACCGATATACGTGCAATACTGGAGGTATGTTTCTTCTCTTGCAAAAGGAGATCTCGGAACTTCATACAGATACCGGCGTTCTGTAAATGAAATACTTGCAGAACATTATCCCAATTCAATCAAGCTAGCTTTTGCAGCTATAATTATTGAAACAATAATAGGTATTATTGCCGGAATAATCTCAGCTGTTAAGAAATATTCATTTCTTGATGTTCTGGTCACTATTTCTACCACAATACTCGTATGTATACCTGTGTATTGGCTTGGAATGCTTTTACAGATAGGTTTTGGCTTAAAACTCGGCTGGTTTCCAATGTCAGGCATGGGAGACGGAAGTATAAGATACTATATACTGCCGGCAATTACGCTTGCTTCTGTTTCAACAGCTTTTGTAGCCAGAATGACCCGTTCAAGCATGCTTGATGTACTGTCAAATGATTATATAAGAACCGCTTACGCAAAAGGCCTTTCTAGCAATAGAGTTATTTTTAAGCACTCCTTAAAAAATGCACTTATTCCTGTAATAACTTATATCGGCATTGATCTCGGGACATTGATGGGAGGGGCAATTTTAACAGAAACAATTTTTGCATGGCCGGGTGTAGGAAGAACTATATATCTGGCTATTCTTCAAAGGGATGCTCCTGTTGTCATAGGCGGGACCATAATACTTGTGCTGATATTTGTAATTATTAATCTGATTGTTGATATTCTTTATGCTATTCTTGACCCCAGGATAAGATATGGCGGGGTAGAGGCAAATTATTAAATCAATGATTCAAAAAATTAAAAAATTTTTTAGTGTATAAATAAATGTTTCCGATTAAAGAAGATAAAAATAAACCAATTGATGATTCTGACCTAGATAATATTATAGAGGAATCAATTACAGAAGGTACAAAATTAGAAAAAAAGTACAGTAAATCATCGCTGTATAAAGATGCATGGAGAAGGCTTGTAAGAAACAAGCTTGCAATGATTGGTCTTGCAATAGTAATTATAATGGCTTTGATTGCAATTCTTGCACCTTTTATTGCTCCATATGATCCTACTTACAGAGAAAAAACCGCTTCACAAGAGGGGCCAAGTGCCGCACATTGGTTCGGAACTGATATTCTTGGCAGGGATATTTTCAGCAGAGTTCTTTACGGTACCCAGATTTCTATGCTTGTAGGCGTTGTCGCGGTTGCGATTTCACTTGCAATAGGCCTTTTTTTAGGAGCTATTTCAGGTTTTTTCAGCGGCATACCTGATGCTATAATAATGAGGATAGCAGATATATTTTTTGCTTTTCCTTATATTCTGGGTGCAATCGCAATAATGACGATACTTGGACCAGGTGTTTTAAATATATTTATTGCAATAGGTATACTTGGATGGGCGTCAGTCGCCAGGCTGTTCAGGAGTTCGATATTATCCATAAAAGAAAAAGAATATATTGAAGCTGCCAGGGCATTGGGAGCAAGCAACACAAGAATCATTATGAGACATATTCTTCCCAATTCATTTGCGCCCCTGATAGTTTATTCGACAATGAATGTAGGTACTGCCATTATAGTGGAAGCAGCACTTAGTTTTTTAGGATTAGGCGTACAGCCTCCTACTCCTTCATGGGGTAAAATGCTTTCGGAATCTTTAAGCTATATTAATACTGCTCCGTGGCTTATGTTTTTCCCCGGACTTGCAATATTGATAACAGTTCTTGGATTTGTGCTTTTGGGAGATGGTTTAAGGGATGCGCTGGATCCGAGGTTGAAGAGGTAAAAAATGACAGAAAATAATATATTACTAGACATAAAAGATCTCAGAACTTACTTTTACACAGATGCAGGTGTCGTAAAAGCTGTAGACGGTGTAAGTTTTGATTTAAAAAAAGGGGAGACTTTAGGGATTGTCGGAGAAACAGGTTCAGGCAAAAGTATAACTGCTTTGACAATTCTTGGATTGATACAGGTTCCCCCGGGAAAAGTCGTAAGCGGAAAAATTGATTTTGAAGGTAGGGATCTTTTAAAAGTCAAACAAAAAAATTTACAGAGATACAGAGGCAACAGAATATCCATGATTTTTCAGGACCCTATGACTTCATTAAACCCTGTTTTTACAATAGGCAATCAAATTATGGAAGCTATCCTGGCACATCAGAAGATTACAAAAAAACAAGCATATAATAAGGCGCTTGAACTTTTGGATATGGTCGGTATGCCAGACATAAAAAAAAGGATGAAAAGCTATCCCCATGAATTCAGTGGAGGAATGAGACAGAGAGCAATGATAGCTATGGCTATAGCGAATTCCCCAAGTATCCTTATAGCTGACGAACCGACAACTGCACTTGATGTTACAATTCAGGCACAAATACTTGAGCTGGTCGATGAGTTGAAGAAAAAAACTGATTCTTCTGTGATACTGATTACCCATGACCTTGGAGTCATAGCTAAATATGCGGAAAGAGTTTTAGTAATGTATGCAGGCAAGCCGGTTGAATTTGCTAATGTGAATGATATTTTTTATAAACCTTTTCATCCTTATACAATGGGGTTGATAGGGTCAGTAGCTAAACTGAATGAAGAAAAGAAAGAAAGGTTAAAACCAATAAAAGGTGCTCCACCCAGCTTGATAGATCTTCCTAAAGGTTGCACATTTGCTCAAAGATGTAAATATGCTTTGGATTCCTGTAGATTATCTTATCCGCCCAGCATCGAGATAGAGGAGGGTCATTTTGTTTCTTGTTTCAGATCAAAAGAATTTCAATCAGAATCAATTCAAAGAATTTGATTAAAAAAAATGGAGAAGTGTTATTATAAATTTTTTATTTATCAGGATTAAAAAATAATGCCAGAGGAAAATACATTATTACTAGAAGTAAAGAATCTGAAAAAATATTTTGATTTAAGGTCAGGTTTTTTTTATTCTAAATCTTCAAGTTCGGTTAAAGCAGTTGATGATATAAGCTTTTTTATTAAAAAAGGAGAGACTTTCGGTCTGGTTGGTGAAAGCGGATGTGGCAAGTCTACTACTGCAAGGCTTATATTAAGGCTGATAAAACCTACCAGCGGGGAAATCAATTATAAGGGAAATGATCTTGTGAAGATTAAGAATTCCCAAATGTTAAAATACAGGAAAGAAATACAAATAATATTCCAGGACCCTTATGCATCACTTTCTCCAAGAATGACAATAGGCGACATAGTAAATGAACCGCTGGAAATCCATAGAATAGGCGATAAAAATTCTAGAATAAAGAGAATAAAAGAATTTCTCAGGACCGTAGGACTTAATCCTGAGCATATAAACAGGTATCCCCATGAATTCAGCGGGGGACAAAGACAAAGAGTCGGGATTGCAAGAGCGCTTGTCCTTCAGCCAGAACTGATAATCTGTGATGAACCTGTGTCTGCTCTAGACGTATCTGTTCAGGCTCAAATATTGAATTTAATGCTTGATCTGCAAGAAGAATTTAATCTTACATATCTTTTTATAGCTCATGATCTTTCAGTAGTAAAATATGTAAGCAGTAGAATAGGAGTAATGTATCTTGGGAAAATAGTAGAAGTTGCTCCAGCCGAAGAATTATATATAAATCCATTACATCCTTACACAATGGGGCTTCTTTCAGCAATACCTATTCCTGATCCTAAACTTGAGAGAGAAAGACAAAGGATTATTTTGCCCGGTGATGTTCCAAGCCCTATCGATCCGCCTTCGGGATGCAGATTTCACCCAAGATGCCCGAATGCGCAGGAAATATGTTCAAGAGAAGAACCTGTTTTAAAAAATTATAATAAAGATGGAAAAGAGCATCTAGCTGCCTGTTTCTTTGCCGGCAAACCTATTTAAATAAAAGCCCTAAGTCATAAATTTTTAAAAATTATAATCTAATATTACATCCTGTAGCACTATATGTTAAAAAATAAAATAAAACTTATATTTAAAATATCGCTATCTTTTTTTGCATTGATGTCGATTATATTATTTATCGGATGCAGCATTGTTGAGTCTCCTGCCAAATTTGATACAGAAAGCGCCAGTTCCAATACCGAAGAGGGCAGCGAAGCATCTAATGTTGATTCGCATGAAGATAATATGGAATTATTTTTCAATATTAAAAATAAGCAAAAAGATAAAAACATTTTAAACAATATAAATGTAAGAAAAGCTATATTTCATGCCATAGACAGGGAAAGAATAATAAATGAACTTTTTGAAGATACCAACAATGTGCTGAATAGCTTGTTTAATGAAAATTCTTCTTTCAGCAATCCGGTTTGGGATAAGCTTGAATATAATAAGGAAAAAGCAATAGAATATTTAGAATCTGCAGGATATGGACCGGATAACCCTTTATATCTCACTATCGGTTCAAATGATAACTCTGCTACAAGGCTAAAAATAGAAGAAATCATCAGGGAAAATCTTGAAGAAATAGGAATAAAAATATGGATAAGCAATCATTCTTCAAGTGAGTGGTATAATGAGCATATCAGACTTGGGAACTATGAGCTTGCTTTATGGTCTTTATATACTTATGATTCAAGTGAACTTTTAAATTATTTCAGCACGACAAAGATTCCCGTAAATGAAACTACTGAAAATCAAAACTGCAATAATTTTTATTGGTATTCAAATAATAATATAGACGAAAATCTGCAAAAACTTATACTGACAAAAGATGTTAAAGAAAAAAAAGATATTATTGATGAAGTACAGAATAAGATTTTTGAAGATTCTTTTATCCTTCCGCTTTTTTCAAGGCTTTATGCTGTTGCCTTTAATGAAAAAATTGAAAATATTAAAATAAATCCTTCCGATGGGAATTATCTGTCAAGCATACAAAATGTAAAATTAAATTTAGAAGAAGAAGAAGAAGCGGAAACGGAATTAATAATAGGTACTGACAATATGCCGTCCACAATGAATCCATTGCTTGAAGAAAATATCTTTATGAATTATTTAAATAGTATGATATTGAGAGGGCTATGGAAGCTTGATAAAGATGGTGTTTACGTTACGGATCTTATTGATGAAAGTAAATCACTGACAACAATAAGCAGATCTGATAATAGTATATTTATAACTTTAAAGAAAGATATTTTTTGGCAAGATGGGTCTAAAGTAAACTCTGGTGATGTAAAAGCGACAATTGAAGCAATAATATCAGAAAAAAATCTTAATCTTAAGGAGACTGCATATAAAAATATCAAAGAAATAAAAATAGTAAGCGATAATGAATTTTATGTATATTTTTCTGATCCTATTCAGAATTATGAAAGACTATTTACATTTATTTTACCTGCAAAAATGCTGGAAAAAGACAATATAGGGAACTTGCTAATTGATGATTCATTTGGTTCAGGTCCATATAAATTAACTGAATGGGTTAAAGACCAGTATATGCTTCTGCAAAAAAATATTTACTATGAGAATAATTTGTCAGAAGTGGAAAGAATAAGAATAGTGTTTGAGGCTGATAAAAATCTTTTGATAACTTCTTTAAAGAATGAAGAAATAGATTTAGTCAGCATACCGGTAGATTTGAAATTAATAAATGAACTTGATGAAAATAAAAAAATTAATGTATTGATTGAAAAAGGTAATCTTTGGGAGCACCTTGCTGTCTGCCTCAAGCCTGTAGAATAATAGAAATAAAATATTTAAGTAAAAAATTTTAAAAATAAGCTATGTTATTCTTCTAAAAATCAGGATTTTTAAAAGAAATATTGTTATTTTTAAAAAAAAAGGAATAGCAATATAATAAAATAAGCTATTAAAATAAATTAAGTTGAAACAATAAAGAAAAATATTTAAAATATTTCGATAATGTCGGAATGGCGGAACTGGTAGACGCGCAAGGTTGAGGGCCTTGTGAACGGTATAGTTCATGGGGGTTCAAGTCCCCCTTCCGACACCAGTAAAAATGAAAGAAAGTTACTTATATAAAAGAATAAATCAATCAAAGATATCCTGCTGTTTATGCAGCCACAGGTGCATAATAACCAATGACGGGTATGGAAAATGCAATGTCAGGAAAAACATAGACGGCAAACTCTTTAGCATGAATTATGGACATATTATTGCAGAAAATATAGATCCTATAGAGAAAAAACCTTTATTTCACTTTCTGCCGGGCAGCCTTTCATATTCAATTGCTTGTCCCGGCTGCAATTTTAAATGCTTTTTCTGCCAGAATCATCAGATTTCCCAGATAGGAAAAGGGGAAGCCGAGAATTTAGGGTTATATTATAATCCTGAAGATATTGTTGAAAAAGCTGCAAGATACGGTTGTCAAAGCATCTCCTACACATACACAGAACCGACAGTTTTTTTCGAGCTTGCATTTGACACATCTATAATTGCAAAAGAGCAGGGCATCAAAAACATCTTTATTACAAACGGATTTATGACAAAAGAAGCAATTGATAAAATTGAACCTTACCTTGATGCGGCAAATGTCGATCTTAAAGGCTTTACTGATGATTTTTACAGAAAATATGCTGGAGCGAGGCTTGAACCTGTTCTTGAAAATATAAGATATCTTAAGAGTAAAGATATATGGATAGAAGTCACTACATTATTGATTCCGGGTCTTAATGATTCTAGTGAAGAGGTAAAAGCAATAGCAAAATTTTTAAAGGATATATCAATTGAATTACCTTGGCATATAAGCGCATATTATCCCCAGTATAAGTCATCGATTCAAGCTACTGATACAAAAAAAATAATGGAAGCTGTTGGAATCGGTAAAGATGTTGGATTGAAATATGTTTATGCAGGAAACATACTGTCAAACGATATGGAGGATACCTTTTGTCCCGATTGTGGCAAGTTGCTGATAAAAAGAAGAGGATACAGTATATTGGAAAATAATATTGATAATAACGTCTGTAAATTTTGCAAAAATAAAATAAGTGGTTTTTTTTAAAAACCTTTTATTGTCCTATTAACTTTTCTTTTGTTTTATTCTATAATTACATAACTCAAAGGCGACATAGCCAAGTGGTAAGGCAGAGGTCTGCAAAACCTTTATCTCCGGTTCGAATCCGGATGTCGCCTCCATAATCTGGCGGGTTCTA
>JAQVJB010000028.1:14908-19828 GCA_028695395.1 Actinomycetota bacterium
CACCAATTAACGGGGCATCCGATCTAACAACACAATGCTCTAACTCTTAATCTGTAGTTTTCAAAGTTCCTAAAAATATAATGTATGCGTCAATTAAGGGAGCATTATATTCTAAGAAGATAGTGACTTAAAACTTATACTTTCACCTTAAAGTTATAAAACTGAAAAATCTTAATTCTTATTTAAAAATAAATAATATATAATCATAAAAATAAAGTTAATAAACAGAATAAACGATATCAAAAAATTATAAAATTATTTACAATGAGATATATTTAATTGAATGTGAGTACTCTAATAAAAAAAGGGGGATTGATGGAGCTGAATACAAATCATGTTGACGGAATTGAAAAGAAAAAATTGATGTTATATGCATTAAGTACTTGTATATGGTGTAGAAAAACCAAAATGCTTTTAAACGAGCTGGGTGTTTCATATGATTATGTGGATGTTGACCTTCTGGAAAGTGACGAACAGGATTTTGCAGTAAAAGAAGTAAAAAAATTTAATCCATCAGGAGGGTTCCCGACACTTGTTGTTGATGACAAGGAAGCTATAAGAGGATTTGATGAAATAAAGATCAAGGAAGTGCTGGAGAATTGAAAGAAATAATAAATATTGAAGACAAAGATCTTGATAAAGCTTATAAAAAAATAAATAAAGATGCAATTGAAAACGGATATTTTATAAATACAGATGAATCTTTTTCAAAAGAGCTGGTAAGAAGCCTGCTAATCAATGAAAAACGTTATGGATATCAGGCCTGTCCTTGCCGACTTGCAAGCGGTATAAAAGACAAAGATATCGATATAATATGCCCATGCGATTACAGAGATGAAGATTTAAATGATTATGGTGCATGCTATTGCGCTCTTTATGTTTCAGAAGAAATAATAAAAGGCGGCAAAAAACTTACTTCTATCCCAGAGAGAAGAAACAAAGAAGTGAAAAATTATGAAAAAAGGAAAGAAGATTTTAAAATAAAGAGTAAAAAAGAGGTTTCTGAGTTAAAATATCCTGTTTACAGGTGCAAGGTATGCGGTTATTTGTGTGCAAGGAATAATCCACCGGAGATTTGTCCGGTATGTAAGGCAAAAAAGGACAGATTTGAAAGATTTATCTAAAAAAGTAGATTTTCAATGGTTTATAAACTATCTATATGATAGAAAACTGATAATATCTGCTGAATAATATTTTTGATTATGCTGATAGCTGAAATAATTGGTACTGTTACGAGTACAATAAAAGTAAAAAAAATCGCAGGGACTAAGCTTAAATTAGCAAGGACCATTAATCCTGATGGAGAACCGACAGGAAAATATTTTATAGTAGAAGATGGTGTCGGTGTAGGCAATGGGGAGATAGTCCTTTTATCTGACGACGATATTGCAATAAATAGGATTGTAGGCATCCAGCAGACTCCTATAAAATCAGCAGTAGTAGCAAAAGTTGATAAGATAAATATATATGATTTGGAAGAATAAGAAGGATGTATATAGGAAGAGTAATCGGTAATATTGTTTCGACGGCAAAAATCGAACAGCTTAATTCGGCAAAGCTATTCATTGTAGAACATTTCAATCATAGGCTTGAACCAGCAGGGAGATATGAAATATCATTTGATGCAATAGGTATTGGTATTGGCGATTATGTACTTGTATGCAGCGGTAGTGCCGGGAGGATGCCTTATCTTACAAGCAAAATGCCCGCAGATTCAACTATTATGGCAAGAATAGATGATTTTAAGAAATTAAAGAAAGAGTATTTTATTGAAAATACCTGATACTGTTTAATAATGAGGTAGTAGAATTGGATTTAGGAAAAATAAAAAAAGAAATTGTATGTACCATCAAGGATAAAAAAGTAGAATCAGTTAAATTTTATTTGGTACAGATGCTTAATTTAGATTTAAGCGAGAGAGATGAATATGCAGTATGTGCTGAAAATACATTAGGATTGGGAATAGGTGAAATAGTACTTATTATAAAAGGTAGCCCAAGCAGAATGCTTAGAGGCAATAAGGATATGCCTGTCGATCAGGCTATATCAGCAAAAGTCGATTCTATTAATATCGAAGAAAGATACAAGCATTTAATAAAATGAAATAATTATCCTGGAGCTTTTAAATAATGTTTCTTGCAAAAGTAATCGGCATTACATGGTCAGATCACAAGCATTATTCATATGACGGTGTAGAGATTAAAATAATACAGGATTTAAATCCTGAAAATGGCGAATTTATCGGGAAACCTTTTTTTGCCATGGACGCAGTAGGCTCGGCAGTGGGTGAAACTGTTGCCTATGAGATAAGTTTTCAGGCCGGTCAGGCTTTTGAGCACACAACAGTTCTTACAGATGCCACAATAACGGCAATAATCGATTCAGTAGATGTAGATAAGGATTATAGAAAGTGATAATCGGAAGGGTAATAGGAACAATTGTAAGCAATGCAAAAGAGCCCAAATATGAGGGCTATAAGCTTCTTGTCGTAAAAGAAATGGATGTTTACGGCAAATATGAAAAAGGATTCTATATTGCTGTTGATTTAATAGGTGCTGGAATCGATGAAGTGGTTATGCTTGTGACGGGAGCTGCCGCCAGAGGCTCGGTAGAAACAAATGAAAAAGGAATCGATGCTGTAATTACAGCTAAAATTGAAAAAGTCTTTTTAGATGGAAAAGAAATAAGTTTTTAAAAAAATGTTATAGTCCCTAGTATCTGTTCAAGCTTCTTCTATTCATTTAAAGAAAATCATAGCTGTAATTAATTTTTCTTCATTCTTCTAATATATTTCTATTTTTTAAAAATTATTTCTTTAATAATATTCATATTATCAGCAAATCTATAGCCATACATATTTTCTTCAAGCCTATCCTTGTGGACAAGCAGTTTGTCTGCCATTTCTTTAAGCCACCATGTATTGCTTACTGCAAGCTGGAAAGCTTTTTTTCTATCATCTCTTGATGAAATAATATCTATGGTGCACCATGAATTATATTTTGTCTGGTTAAGATAGTAAAAAAATTCAAGTATTTCCCAGAAATTGATTGTTCCGAAAATCATATCAGGATCAGAATCCTTATAATTCTCATTTATATGTATCTGAAAAAGTTTATCCCATCTGTCTATCAAGGAACATGATTCTGCAATATTTTCATTTGCCATAAGAGCATGCCCGATATCTAAAGCACATCCAACATTTTTCATTCCGACCTCGCTTATGAATGCAAGGGCCTTTCCGGTATCACTGATATATTGTTTCTGCCTTGGATCTTTAGATTTTGCCTCTATTGCGATTTTAACGCTTGTATCATAAGATGCTATTTCTTTTGTTGTTTCTACCAGATATTTCCAGCCTTCTTTATAATTTGACTGAAATACATAATCAAAACCGTCATGTGCAGGCCATAAAAGAACGCTGTCTGCTTTTAATTCTTTGCAGAGGTCTATACCTTCCTTCATGATTTTAATAACTTCTTTTCTTATCTTTTTATCATTTGTAGAAAATGCTCCATTTTTCCATTTTCTATTACTCCAGGTCTCAGGTTCTATGCTCGAAACTTTAAGGTTATGGTTTTCCAGCAATCTTAACAGTTTGTCCGGATTGGAAGGCAATGGGTCAGTAGGAAGAAATACTACAATACCTGTGATTCCATTGGTTTTCTGGAATATCTCAAGTTTCTCCTCAAGGGCCATGTCATCATAATATCCTCCAGGGACATACCTTTCTGCATATCCTCCCAGACACCATAGATGGGCATCTATTTTTAATTCCATCAGGGCTCCTTTCCATGAAAATAAGATTATTGCTGTTAAAAAAAATATTTTTTTTTAATTTTAATAATTTAACTTATTATAAAAATTATTTATAATGAAAGCTAACTTTTTATGAAATAATTTTTGGAGAACAGCTTGAAAGTTCAAAAAGAAACACTTATATCCATAATAGAATTAATCTCAAAAAACCTTATTAATTCCGAGGCAGTCTTAACTGAGTTGGATTCACATATAGGTGACGGAGACTGCGGGATAGGTATCAGGAAAGGGTTTGAAGCAGTTATTAAAGTTATTCCAGAATTTTACAATCTTGATGTGCAGGACATATTAAGAAAAACAGGATTTACGCTTGCATATACTATAGGAGGTACCTCCGGAGCGATGCTTGGCACCGGATTTATTGAACTGGGTAAGGGTCTTAGAGATGCAAAAGAAGCAAGCATATATGAATGGGTTGAAGCTTTAAAATTTTCTCTTGACGCAATAAAAAAAAGAGGAGGCAATACAAAAAAAGGCGACAAGACGATGATAGATGCCCTAGAACCTGCAATTGAATCGCTTATTGACGCAATTGATACAAACAGGGAAATAGATATTGCGGAGATATTTGAAAAAGCAGCTTTGGAAGCTGAGAAAGGATCCGAGAGCACAATAAATATGAGCGCAAAAAAGGGCAGAGCTTCTTATCTAGGCGAAAGAAGCATAGGACATAGAGATCCCGGTTCAATGATCATCGCTGTCATTTTTAAATCGATATCCGAGTACCTGAAAGGAATATAAATTTTTAATTAGAAATATTTTTATATGTATATTTTTAAATAAATCAAATTAGGTATTAGCTATGAAAAAAATAATTAACATCCCTGAAGATTTTGTTAAGGAAATGCTTAAAGGACTTGCTGATTCAAAACCTGAATCAATCGGTTATATTCCTGAAAAAAGGATTATTTACAGAAAAGATCCTTTTAGCAATAAGGTAGCGATTATATCTGGTTCCGGAAGCGGGCATGAGCCCGATCAGGCTTTTTATGTCGGAAGAGGAATGCTTGACGCTGCATGCGCAGGGCCAGTGTTTGCTGCTCCTACGCTTGATGCTATTGTTGATGCTGCAAGACTTATCGATAAAGGCAGGGGAGTTCTTTT
>JAQVJB010000110.1 GCA_028695395.1 Actinomycetota bacterium
TTTAAAAGAAAATCTTCAGGGTAAAAAAATAAAAATTGCGTTTATTTATGGTTCTTATGCAAGAGGCCAGGAAAATCTTATAAGTGACATTGATTTAATGGTTATTGGCAATATTTCTTCCAAGGAATTATCAGGACTTCTTTCAGGGCCAAAGACAGAACTTATGCGGGAGATAAATTATGCAGTATTTCCGTTAAAGGAAATTATTGATAAAACAGCACAAAAAGATAATTTTATGAATTCCATTTTAAAAGACAAGAAAATATTTATTATAGGCAGCGAGGATGAACTTAAAGGACTTATTAAATCAGGGAAAACTAAGATCACATAAAACTTCAAAAAAAGAAATAATGATTGATTGGCTTAAAAAGAATTACAAAATATATTAAGTACCGGGTATAAATAAGATTTCATATCAATCCAGGGATATCTTTAGTTGTTTGTTTAAAGCAGCTGCAATTTTAATTAAGGTAGAAAGTTTTATGTCCTGAGAATGATTTTCCAATCTAGAAATGGAAGCCTTTTTGGTTTTTATTAAGCTTGCTAATTCGTCCTGAGTCATTTTAGCTTCTTTTCTTGCTTTACGGAGCAGAATACCTATCTTAAACTTTTCATATTCTTCGTCAAATTTATCTGAAAACTTTTTTTCTGTATTTTTTCTATTGTTTATATATTTTCCCAGATCATCCATTGCTTATCCTCTTAATAGATTCTTTTTTGAAGTTTAAATAAAAATTCTTAAGTTGAGTATTAGCTATTGTGTTTGTAAAAAGATATTTTAAAAATATCTATATTTAAAGTTAACTTATATGTTAACTTTTGTCAATAATCACAAAAGTCAAAGTACTTTTGTGATTATATTACATTTAGTCAAAGGACTTTTGTGATTCGCATTTATCTTGATTTAAAAAAAATATTATATTGCAAGACTGGAAAGTGGTGAAGTCAGGCCAAGTTTAAAAATATTAAAACGATATGCTTCAGGATTAGGGCAGGTAGTGTCTTTTAACATAATTCCCATGGAGAAATATTATAAGAGTTTCCAATCAGTTTGATAATAATTTGGATTATCAGTAATCCCGCATAAATACTTTAATCTCAATATTAATATAATCTTCAGTGCATTTCTTGTTGGTTATTATGCCGTATATGTTTTTGCCGGCATCCATAAGATTGGAAATTACATTGTTTTCAGAGCGGGGGATGTAGCCGAGCTTGTTGCTGTTTAAGTCCATGACTGCGATGGCTTTGCTGTCATGAGGATTTTCAGGCTCACGCTGGAATATCAGGAAGTCCTTTTCTTTTATGTTCTCAATATTATCTTTTGCACTGTAATACTGAGTACCGGCAATGTAAGTTCTAAATAGGTAAATCTCTGTACCGAAAGGTTTGGGTAAGTCGGCTCCTTTCTGGAGAGCTTTAAGGACATCAAGCATTTTCTTGTCTACTGACGTTAAGTTGTTTTTATTATTTTCTGTCAATTGGCTTACCTCTTCTGGGGAAAACTTTGGGCTGCATTTTATATGTTAATTTATAGTCGCTCCAGGAACCCTGTTTATGTTGTCAATTACCAGGCTGTCGATTACATCTTTAAGATCTTTTATCTGGGACTTTATAATTTCCTGTTTTTCAGATATCTCTCTGTTTTTCCTGCTGACCCATTCATCATCTTTGATATTATATTCTATAGTAAAAGGAAATTCAGATTTTAGTTCCTTTATATATTCCATTATTTTAAAGACTTTTTCTTTAAGAAGGCTGATCGTCTTTTCAATATTTTTAAGGGCTGATTCTTTGCTGGCTTTGTCGGAAGAGCCGTCATACTCTTCTTTGCCGCGGCTGTCTTTATCAGTATCTTCAAGAAGAAGCTTAATCGTCTTAAGTTCTTCAATGTCTCCATTCTGGTATGCCTGCTGTGTCTGGTTCCACAAGAGTTTTTGTTTTTCTGTCTGAGTTTCGTTGACATCAGGATGGAGTTTTTTAACAAGTTCTCTGTAAAGGTTTTGAAGCTGCCTGCTTTCTTTCTGGGGCATAAGCGCTTTCAGTCTTGCTTTTCCTGCAGCGATGGCTGTAAGCATCTTTGTTATTTTTGCCTCCCATTCCTCATATTCGATATCAAGCTGCTTTTCAATGAGGGCTGCATTTATCTGCCTTCCATGATTTATTGATTTTTGCATGAGCTGGATTTTTCGCCTTAGGCGGGCTGCCTGGCATTCCAGGGCAAAGAGTTCATACTCGTTTTTGCCTACTTTTGTAACGTATAAAGCCTCCAGATTCTTTTTTACTGTATTTTCTGCAATGTCCCTGTCGCATATGAGTTTTGCAAGCTCGGATTTCAGGGAAGCAATGATTTGCTTCTTTTCATTAAATACGGGATCTTGCTGGATTTTATTTTTTTTCTGAGATTTAATATCTATTTCCATTTTGTTAGCCGTCTCTTTGCTATTTGTTTTATTAAATACCAAGAGCTGTTGTTTCAAATTAATTTTTTATGGCTGTACGCCTTTATCCGATAATAGGAATTATATATTAAAAATATGAAAAAATAATAGAAAATAATTCTAATAAATGGTTATCAGAAAATTTTTTAGGGATTTTTATGAGATAGGGAAGATTAATTATAATATCTGAAATTGGCGAAATTGATAAGGAAAAATCAAATATAAATAAATTGGACGAAGTTTTAGAAATATTACTTAATACTCCACCTGAACCAAAGACAGAAAAGTAAATTTACTTGACAGATATATTAAAATTGACTATATTTTAACTTAGTTGATAGCTTGGGTAGGTTTCTCATGAGGCCTATCCTTTTTTATTTCTCTAAATAGTGCCTCATGTTTTCAACGTAGGAAATATTATTTGAAAATAAATCTTTTCTATAAAGATTGGAACTATCTTTTCTGCTGGGTAATAGCATTTTTAGTAATTTATTATTTCGAAGTAAATATTTTGCAAAATAGTAATAGTCACCATCGCCAGCAACAACTATTGCTTTATCAAAATTATTTAACTTAATTAATGCACTCGTTATTAAATTAGAATCAACATTTGCTTTTATTTCTCTAATGTTGTTTACGATAACTGTAACTGGTGAACGCAAGCATAACTGAAAACCGGCTTTTCTTAATTTTTTATATAATTTACAATTTCTATCCTGAGTAAAACCGATAAAATAAAATGCTTTAGAAACATTGTATTTATTTTTTAATAATTCGAAAAATTTAAAGTAGCAAAAATACCATTCTAATTCTTCAATGGTCTTATGTAGATTTTGTCCATCTATAAAAGCATAATTATTATAATTCGCCATATAGAATAAATATTATAAAATAAATTTAACTAATATTCAAATTAATATATAATTAACATACAATAATTAAATATAGCATCAGGGTTTGTCAAGCATGTAATCACGAAAAAAAATTATATAATCAGTTTGATAAATAAGAAGTCAGGGGTAATAATTTTAGATATGGAAAATAGTATAAAAATAAGTACAAGAGGACGAATAACAATACCTAAAAAATTAAGAGATCAGATTAAGATAAAAGAAGGTATGTATATAAGAGTATATGCTGAGGATGGGAATCTGGTTCTCAAACCTCTTTTAACTAGCAAAGATAAAAGAAAATTAATAAATTATGCCAGTAAAGAAAGCCGTGGCAATATAGGGATTGCCAGAGTAAGGCTAATGGCAAAAGACTTGAACTTAAACATGGCATCACAGGTAAGAGATATCAGAGAAACAGATTAAATACTCTATTTATCTGAGCCGGCTTCATCATCAGGTTGAGCACAGGCATACCACTAATACAGAATTCTTTTTTTATTGGGTTCTATGTTTCCTCATCAATAATTTTGTTCAGCTTGTTTCTGTAAATTGTAAAATTCTTCCAGGTGGCATCTTCAGATACAAGATGATCTATATGGGGGATATATCCTCCTTTTTTAAGAAGAATCTTCACCTTTTCAAGCTCTCTGTCTATGTTTGATTCACGGCTTCCCTCAAATAAAATCCTTTTATCAATCCCTCCGAGAAGCTGGAATTTCGGATAATTTTGCCTGATTTTTATCATGTCGTTTCCTGCAGCGATTTCAAAAGGCAGCATTCCTGTTATCCCGCAGTCGATAAATAACGGGATAAGCTCTTCAACCAATCCATCGCTGTCAACGATTATGTTTTTTACGCCGTATTGTTTCAGGTAGTCTATGAGTTTAAGGTAGTAGGGTTTCATGAATTCTTCAAATATTTCTTTTGATACAAGAGAGCCTGATTTAAATGCCATGTCTTCAAATACAAGGATGCAGTCAGGCTCTATGGTGCTCAGGAATTCGTGCCAGTATTCCAAGACGAAATCAAGGAAGAACTCGTTTATTCTTTTTACCAGTTTTGGATTATCGTAATAAGCCATAAACAGGTTGGTCATTCCCATTATGTGACGGGGAAAGCCAAGGAATCCGTAAGGATTGCCGCCA
>JAQVJB010000111.1 GCA_028695395.1 Actinomycetota bacterium
GGCAAATAATGGTAATAAAACTTTTGACAACCCTATTGTCAAGTTTGCATCAGTAGAGTTTGACAAAATAGATCCAGATGCAACCTTACCTGCCAAATTCCACAGGCTTTTAAATACTTATGACTTTAAAGGCTTATTTAAGGATAAAATGGTGGCATTAAAGATGCATATGGGCAGAGGCATAGGATATACTACCATCCATCCTCTTTTTATAAAAATACTTATAAAACATATAAAAGAAGCAGGGGGAGAAGTTTTTATTACAGATGTAGGCCCAAGCCATCGCGGGGGAGGTCTCGGCGGCCTGACTTCCAGGGACAGAGGATATTCTGAAGACGTCCTTGGTGCTCCTATTTATCCCGTATCTGGAGTTTTTGACAAATATTATTATTCAAAAAAAGTAGATTTTAAAGATTTAAAAGAAATACAGATTGCCGGCAATATTCATGATGCTGAAGTCATGATAGACCTTTCTCATTTTAAGGGTCATATTCTAAGTAGTTTCGGAGGTGCCTTAAAAAATATTGCCATGGGATGTGTAACCACAAAAACCAGAGCCGATATACACAGCCTGCATGCCGGCGGCAATGGAATTACATGGGATGAAAGTCTTTGCGACCACTGCTATAAATGTGTGGATGAATGCAGGTATAAGGCAAATTTTTTTAATGATGAAAACAGATATGAAGTAATACTGCAAGACTGCACCTATTGCAAGCATTGTATTGAAATCTGCCCCAACAGCGCACTTAAGCTTGAATCCACAAATTATCTTGATTTCCAGGAAGGGATGGTTATTGCCACAGAGGAAGTGCTTAATACTTTTGAACCAGGAAATATCTTTTATATAAATATTCTTTTAAACATAACTTTCATATGTGACTGCTGGGGAATGTCAGCAGCTTCGGTTATACCTGATATTGGAATACTTGCTTCTAATGATATAGTAGCTATTGATAAAGCTTCACTTGATTTGATAACTGTTGAAAATTTTAATCCAAAATCTCTTCCCAAAGATAAAGGACTTAGGGAAGGGAAACATCTTTTTGAGCAGATTTGGAGTAAAGATCCTTATGCGCAGATAGAAATAGCTGCCAGAAGGGGTCTTGGCAATACTGATTATACTATTGAAGAAATCAAATAGATAAGTAAAGGAATCGGAGGAGAATATGGCTGTAATAAAAGAATCTTATCCCATTATAGGTATGGAATGTGCAAGTTGTGTTAAAAAAATTGAGGACATCCTTAAAAAAACGAAAGGCGTGATTTCAGCCAGTGCCAATCTGGCATCGGAAAAAGTTACGGTTGAATTTGATGAAGAAACTATTAACAAAACAGAGCTTGCAGATATTCTTTCCAGGATAGGATACGACATGATTGTTGAATAAGCAAAATCCAATATTTAAAAAATATCAGTGATTGAAGTCAATGAGGTTAAAATAAAACAGATTTTTGATTATGGAGCAGGCAAAACTTACAATTGAACAGAAAAAAGAGCTTATAGAAAAGAAAAGAACGAAGGTACTTTTAAAAAAGCTGATTGCAGGTATTATCCTGTCAATAATAATAATGCTGGGCTCTATGGGAATCCTGCCTGGATTTGGTTTTATTGCAGAAAAATACAGATTCCTTATTCTTATGTTCCTGACATTACCCGTACAGTTCTGGGTCGGCATACAATTCTTTAAAGGGCTTACGATATTATTCAGATATAAAACTGCTGATATGAATACCCTTGTAATAGTCGGCACACTTGCCGCTTTTCTTTATAGTGCCGTAGTAACATTTTTTTCTTTTTTTCCTGATATATTTGCAAAAATGGGTCTTGAGAAAATAATATATTTTGATTCTTCGGCAATGATAATCACACTCATACTTCTTGGCAGATTCTTTGAAGCAAAAGCAAAAGGCAGAGCTTCTGATGCAATAAAAAAATTATTAAGGCTTAAACCTTCGAAAGCAATAGTATTTCAAGACAGTATGGAAATTGAAAAAGATGTAGAAGAGGTTAAGGTCGGTGACATTATAATTGTCAGACCCGGCGACAAAATTGCGGTTGACGGAGTGGTTATTGAAGGATTATCCGATATAGATGAGTCAATGGTTACCGGTGAATCTCTGCCTGCAGAGAGAAAAAAAGGTGACTTAGTAATTGGGGCAACAATAAATATTTCAGGAACTTTAAAGTTCAGAGCTACAAAAGTAGGGAAAGACACTTTTTTAAGCCATATAATAAAAATGGTTGAAGAAGCCCAGGGGTCAAAAGCTCCAATACAAAAATTTGCAGATATTGTCGCAAGTTTCTTTGTTCCGATTGTCATTGGAATTGCTTCCCTTACTTTTATTTTATGGATGATTTTTGGAATGAGCCATTCATTTTCATTTGCAATTATTAGATTTGTATCCGTACTTGTAATTGCATGCCCCTGCGCACTGGGACTTGCAACCCCGACAGCTATTATTGTCGGCACTGGCAAAGGAGCAGAAAATGGTATTTTAATAAGAGATGCTCAAAGCCTTGAGACGGCTTATAAGTTGAATACGATTGTTTTCGACAAGACAGGGACTTTGACCAAAGGCGAACCTGCTGTTACCGATATTCTTTTAATAAAAAATAATTATATTTCAAATGAAAAAGAATTGCTTCATTACGCAGCTTCTGCCGAGCTAAGGTCCGAACATCCTCTCGGTAAAGCTGTTGTAAAAAAAGCGCTTGAAGAAAATATAAAAATAAGCGAGCCAGATAAATTCATAAATGTAAGCGGTAAAGGAGTAAAAGCTTCAGTAGGCGGTCTTGAAATAAATAAAGGAAATTATACCTATATGAAAGAATTAGGCGTGGATGCAGGGCTGAACGAAAATGATATAACAAATTTTAGTTTGCAGGGGAAGACTCCGGTGATATTGTCAATTAATAAAGAAGCTGCAGGCATAATAGCTATTGCTGATGAGCTTAAAAAGAATGCTTCCGGGATTGTTTCTGATTTAAAAAAGCTTGGCCTAAAAGTTATCATGCTTACTGGTGACAATAAGAACACGGCAGAATACATAGCTAAACTTGCCGGAGTAGACGATGTAATAGCAGAAGTGCTGCCTGCGGATAAGGCAAGCAAGATAAGAGAGCTTCAGGCATCAGACAATTTGGTTGCGATGGTGGGGGACGGCATAAATGATGCACCTGCTCTTGCCCAGGCAGATATCGGCATAGCTCTCGGTACGGGAACCGATATAGCTCTTGAAACTGGTTCAGTTGCGCTGATAAGCGGGGACTTGGCCGGAGTATTAAAAACAATAAGGTTATCAAGAAATACTATAAGGATAGTAAAGCAGAATCTTTTCTGGGCTTTTATATATAATATACTTTTAATCCCTATTGCTGCAGGCATCCTTTATCCGTCATTTGGAATTCTAATAAATCCTATGTTTGGAGCTGCAGCCATGGCTTTCAGCAGTATATCAGTCATATCCAACTCATTAAGGCTTAAACTTCTTAAATTAAAATAAAGAGGACACAGATGAATAATAAAAAAATAAAAATACTCACGATATATGGAAGCCCGAGGAAAAACGGCAATACGGATGAATTGATGAAAAGCTTCGAGAGAGGTATTAATGAAAATAATTATTTAACTGATAGCGGTTTAATGATCGAAAGTCTCTTTATCAGGAAAATGAATTTTTCTCCCTGTATTGAGTGCAGGCATTGTTCTATAGATGGAGAATGCCTTATCAAAGATGATATGCAGCAGGCATATTTGAAACTTATTGAAGCTGATTTAATAGCTGTAAGCTCTCCGGTTTTTTTTGTGTCTGTTTCAGCTTTGCTGAAGTCATTCATAGATAGATGCCAGAGATTCTGGAGTCTTAAATATGAGCTGAAAAAAAGAATAATAAAAAAGGATAGGGTAGGGATTTTTATATCTGCCGCTGGTGCAGATAATATTGCTATTTTTGATTGTTCTAAAAAAGTAATAAAAGAATTTTTCAATGTACTTTATGTAAAATATGAAAAAAATTTCTTATATAATAAAATTGATAATAAGGGAGATATTTTAAAGAAACCGGAAACTTTAAAAGAGGTCTTTGAATATGGAAAGAATGTAAAAATATAATTCTAAGAAAATAATTTTTTTTATATCGGAGGAAAATAAATTGATTAAAAAAAATACTGCAAAATACTATATTGCTATAATGATTTCTACTATTGTCATAGTAATCTTGATAATTGCCAGCGGTTGCTGTTCCACGCTGCTTCCCGTATCGGGAAATACCTCTGATTCTGAAAGCATCCAAACGACAGTGATTTCAGAAGAGAATCAAAAAGATTCAGCTAGTTCAAGCGATACTGTTGATGAAACCACTACGACAGCCCAGGCTTCAACTACCCGGCAAGAAGAAGATGCTGATGCCAATGAAACCAAAGACTATGAAAATGATTTCACACTTAATAACCTGAGTGGAGAAAAAATATCA
>JAQVJB010000112.1 GCA_028695395.1 Actinomycetota bacterium
TTATAATCCGGAATCTGATTTATATTATAATTAATATATTTGAATATTAATTTGTTATTAGCCGGTATATTGATTTTATATAATATATCTTAAGTGAATATAAAAAATAGTCTAATTTAAGGATAAGATTCTAAAAATTTATTATTTTTATTTACGAGGTAACAAATCATGAAAAAGAAAAAAGTAATTATTATCGGGGCTGTTGCTGCCGGTACTTCTGCTGCTGCAAAGTTAAGAAGACTGAGTGAAGATATCGATATAACTATATATGAAAAAGACAAATATATTTCATATGCTTCATGCGGCCTTCCGTATTTTGTTTCAGGAAAAATAAATAATCTTCATGATCTGCTGGTTAATTCTGTTGAATCGTTTAGCAAGAGATTCAATTTAAATATCAAAATAATGCATGAAGTAGTGAATATAAATCCAAAAGATAAATTTGTAATTGTAAAAAATAATGAGAATGGTGAAGAGTTTAAAGATGCTTTTGATTATCTGATAATAACAACAGGAACAAATCCTGCAAGATTGCCATTTTTCAAAAACGAAACAAATATATGTGTTTTAAAAACAATCGACGATGCACTGATTATTAGAGACTATATAGACGTTTATATGCGGGAATATACAAATAATAATGAAAACAATGAAGCTGCTATAAAAGAAAGTCTGGCAAAAAATAAGACATGCAATTTTTATGATGAAAAAATAGATGTGAATATGCTTATAGCAGGTGCTGGTTTTATAGGGCTTGAGCTTATTGAGGCATTTGCTGAAAGAAATTTAAGTACTGTTATTATAGAAAAAACAGGACAAATATTACCGAATTTTGATTCAGAGGTTATTGATTATGCAGAAGACTACTTGGAAAAAAAGGGAGTAAAGATATTAAAAAATTGTACCATTACTGATTATGCAAGCGATGATAATAATAAGATAGTTTCTGTAAAAACATCGGATTGCAATGAAATAAGTCCGGATATCGTTTTTCTGGGTATCGGGGTAAGACCTGAAAACAGCCTTGCAAAAGAGTGCGGGATAGTGCTAGGTGGGAGAGGCGGTATTATTGTTGATAAAAATTTAAAAACAAATTTTGACTGTATATATGCAGCCGGGGACTGTGTCGAAGCAAATGATTTATTATCTGGACAGAACAAGCTATTCTGTCTTGCTTCTATTGCAAGCAAGCAGGGAAGGATTGTAGCGGAAAACATAATAAATGTAATCAAGGGACAGACAGCCAGAGAAGAGAAGCCAAAGAAATCTTATAATTTTGCCGGCAGCATAGGCACATCCATCATAAAAATATTTGATTTACAGATAGGCAAAACCGGTCTTTCTTATAAAGAAGCTAAAAGTTTGAATAAAAATACTGCAAAAATTGAAACCCATTCACTTTCCCATGCCGGATATTATCCAGGTGCAGAAATGATACATATGATTACAATCTTTGATAAAAAAACAGGTAAAATTTTAGGTTTTGAATCAGTTGGCAAAGAAGCGGCTGATAAAAAAACGGACATAATGTCAATGGCAATTTACAGTAATTTGAAAATAACTGATTTGGCTAAGTTGGAACTTTCATATCATCCGTCATGCGGGTCAGCAAAAGATTCCATAAATATTATCGGCATGATAGCAGAAAATCTGTTCAGCGGCGAGGTCGAGTTTATTGATTGTGAAGAGCTGAGAGAAATTATAAGCGATAAGGAAACAGGAAAAGAAATCCAGATAATAGATGTAAGAAATCCAGGCGAATTTAAATCAGGTCATATTGAAGGGGCTAAGCTTATTCCTTTAAATTCACTCAGGGAAAATATCCATGAACTCGATAAATCAAAAAAATCAGTTATTTACTGTAAAACCGGATACAGGGCTTACGTAGCATATAAATTGCTTAAAAATAATGGATTTGATGATGTAAAATGCCTTAACGGCTCATATCTCAGCTGGAAAAGAGACCAAGAAATATAAATAGTAATAATTATTAACAAATATTATTATATAATTTAATATTATATCAAAACATTATAAATATAATATTATTAAAATATTTTAAAATAATTATTGATTTTTAATAAATTATTTATTATTATGTATAAATTATAATTAATATGATTGGATTATTGAATTTTTAATTAGTATTAATATTTAAAAATTATTTTAGTTGCCGTGAAGCTTTTCTCGAGTTTGGACGCTGAGAGAGAAGTGGAGCAAATAGCGTAACCGACTAAAACAAAAATTGTTTTAAGTCGGTTTTTTGTTTTTTAAGATAAAAATTTTTTAGATTTATAAGCAGGATACTGAAACGGGTTTTAAAACTTATATATAAATTTAAAAAATAAAAATAAACATAAAATAAATAATTAGAAAATATAAAAAAAGGAGATTCAAGTGAAAAAGATATTAATAACATTAGTGGTAATAATGATGGTTGTTTTATTCACTTTTCCATCAAGCCTGATTGCTGAAGAAATTCAAAATAATAGTACAGATAATGGAAGTCCGCCGACAACGATCTTATCTGGATCATCAGAAAATAATAATTCGGGCGATACAACTACTACTGGGACTTCGGTACAGGATGAAACTACTACTACCACAGAAACAACAGTTCAGGATGATACTACTACCACAGAAACAACAGTTCAGGATGATACTACTACCACAGAAACAACAGTACAGGATGAAACTACTACTACCACAGTAGTTGATAATGATGAAAATGAAAGCAATGATGATGATGCAACCACAACTACAACTTCAGAAACTGATGGGGATGAAAATAATAATGAAGACGAAACAACTACAACTACTGAATTAACTGACACGACACCCCCGGTAATAACTCTTAATGGTGAAGCAGTAATAAATATTTTCGTCGGTTCTGTTTTTACAGATCCGGGCGCATCTGCTGCAGATGATAATGACGAAAGCGTAGCAGTAGAGACAACCGGAACAGTAAATACAAATCTTGCCGGAACTTATAGCCTGAATTATAATGCCAGTGATGCGTCAGGCAATGCAGCACAGACAGTTACAAGAACAGTAAATGTTATTCCCAATGCAACAATATATACTGATAAGCCAGACTATCTTCCCAGCGAATTTGTAGTTGTTACGGGAAGCGGATGGGTTCCGGGAGAAACAGTAAAGCTTGAATTTGCCGAAACTCTTTTTGACCTTGTTACCCAGCAGACAACAACATATTTTGCAATTGCCAATGCTGAAGGTAATATATTTGATATGCAGTATATGATAGATGCCCGTCATCTTGGTGCATCTTTTATTCTTACAGCTACCGGCCAGACTTCAGGTATGACAGCAAGTACTGAATTTAAAGACGGTTTATGTAGTGGAAAATTCAAAGTAGTAGATACTGATAATAATCCTATCAGCGGTGCAAATGTGTTAATAGATTATTATTATTATACTGATAGTTATGAGACAGATATCAATGGATATACGTCTAATATTTATTTGTATTATGGATGGAATTATGATTATGAAGTTACAAAATCAGGATATCTAAAATCATCAGGTTATTATTCACCGCCTAATAATAACTGGGTTAAAACTATTACTCTGGAAAGAGAAAGCGGTTCTATAAAAATAAAAAAAGAAATCAAGGATAGCAGCCTTAGGGGCGTAGCTTTTGAGTTCACGCTTTCATCACCAGGCCAGACTGACAGGACAGCTTCTATAACTATAAATTCAGGAGATGAAGGAAACACTACAGTAAGCGATCTTCCATTTGGTACATGGACAGTTACTGAAGCTCAGGGAGATTACATCTGTGAAAGTCCTTCTGATTATGACAGAGATGTAACTTTAAGCAAAAATAATAAGAATGAAACAGTAGAATTTGAAAATAAAGCAATTCCTACATCTGGTTCTATTACTATAAAAAAAGAAATCAAGGATAGCAGCCTTAGGGGGGTAGCTTTTGAGTTCACGCTTTCATCACCAGGCCAGACTGACAGGACAGCTTCCATAACAATTAATTCCGGAGATGAGGGAAACACAACAGTAAGCGATCTCCCATTCGGAACCTGGACTGTTACTGAAGCACAGGGAGGTTACATCTGTGAAAGCCCTTCCGATTATGACACGGAAGTTACCTTAAGTGCTGACAATGATAAAGAGACAGTTAAATTTAAAAACGATAGAATTAGCAATACAGGTTCAATTACTATAGTAAAAGAAATCAAGGATAGCAGCTTAAGAGGTGTACCTTTTGAATTCACGCTATCTTCTCCGGGACAGACTGACAGGACAGCTTCTATAATTATAAATTCAGGATATGAAGGAAGCACAAAAGTAACAGGACTACCTTATAGCACATGGACTGTGACTGAAGCGCAGGGAGATTATATATGTGAAAGTCCTTCTGATTACGACAGAGAAGAA
>JAQVJB010000113.1 GCA_028695395.1 Actinomycetota bacterium
AAAAAGATTATTACCTAAAGTGATGGTCGGGGTGAGAGGATTTGAACCTCCGACCCCCTGCTCCCAAAGCAGGTGCGCTAAACCAAGCTGCGCTACACCCCGAAAAAACAAGCAAGATGTAATATTAACATATATTTTGAATATTTCAATCAGAATCATTGCAGTATTTCGCTGCTGTCTTACCCCTATGTCAAAATTGCTTTTGAAAGACTAAAAAATATCTTTTTGGAAAAAAGAATATCCGTACTAAAAACTATTTTTTGATATAACCGGTAATAAAAAAATCATGAAGGTTCAATAAAGCTTTTCCTCTGTGGCTTATGCTATTTTTTTCATCATCGGTTAACTGTGCCATTGTCTTCTTAAATCCTGATGGGATGAAAATACTATCGTATCCAAACCCGCCTTCTCCTTTTTCCTTAAAACCTATAGTTCCTTCACAAATACCATAAGTTTTAAAAACCAATCCTTTTTTGCTTTCCCATAAAACCATGCTGCATACAAATCTTGCTGTTCTTTTTAAAGGCTCTTTTACACTTTCTAACTCTCCTAAAAGTTTTAATCGATTAGACTTGTCGGTTGCGCCAATCCCGCTATATCTTGAGGAATATATTCCGGGCCTGCCATTTAAATAATCTACCTGAAGTCCGGAATCATCAGCAATAACAGGTTTATTCAAGATTTCAGAAGTTGTCTTTGCTTTAATTATGGCATTTTCTTCAAATGTATTGCCGTTTTCGATTATTTCAGGGATTTGGGGATAATCATTAAGAGATTTGAAATTAATATCAATATTTTTAAAAAAATGATTGATTTCTTTTACTTTGCCTTTATTTTTTGTAGCTATTACTATTTCCATCCAGAGTATCCGTAAAAATTTTATTTAATAAAAATCAATTTGAACATAAACAGCAAAATTAGATAAGCTTATTTCTCAAGAATTGCATTTTTTTGAATCAAAAATAGTTTTTCTATAGAAGATTCTGAAAGCTCCAGCATTTTTAAAAACTCTTCCTTTGAGAAAGTATTGCATTCTGCTGTTGACTGTACTTCTATTAATTGCCCCTTTGAATTCATGACTACATTCATGTCAACATCAGCATTGCTGTCTTCAGAAAAGCAGAGGTCTGCCATTATTTCCCCGTTTATTACCCCGACACTTATAGCTGCAACAAAATCTTCCACAGGCATTTCTTTTATTATATTTTCATTAACAAGATATCTGCAGCAATCAAATAAAGCCACAAAACCACCTGTTATAGAAGCACACCTTGTTCCTCCATCCGCTTCTATGACATCGCAGTCAACCCAGATAGTCCTTTCACCAAGTTTGCCAAAATCAACTGCTGCCCTGAGAGACCTTCCGACCAAACGCTGGATTTCATGAGTCCTTCCGTTTATTCTCCCCATTGTCTGTGGCCTTATAATCCTGACTTGTGCCGATCTTGGAATCATATCATATTCAGCAGTTACCCAGCCAAGTCCTTTATTTCTTTGAAAGGGAGGGACTTTCTCTTCTACGGTTGCCGTGCATATTACTCTAGTCTTACCGAACTCGATAAGAACAGACCCTTCAGCATGAGAAATATAATTCCTTGTTATTTTAACCTGTCTTATCTCATCATTTGCTCTTCCGTCAGCCCTTTTACCCATTTCAAGTCCTCCTTGGTGCTGATATTAATTATTATTTAAAAAAAGTCTATATTGTTAAACATACTTATTACATTAACACATTTTGTCAGATTGCTCAGCAATCACATATCTATATCTATATGGGAAACATCTTTAATTTTTTCACCCAGAAAAATTTTTCCTGATTTGAAAAAGGTATTTTCATCTGCAGTTGTATAAAATTTCCTATCAGATTCATTATCAGAATTATTTAAAATATCTTTATCTTTTAGAGTTTTTTCAACATCTTTGGCAGTCTCAACAGCGGAACTGATTACTTTTACCTGCGCACTGCAGCAATTCTTGATATTATTTTCTATTAGAGGGAAATGGGTGCATCCCAGCAAAAGAACATCAATTGACTTGGTAAAAAGAGGGTTTAGATATTCACAGATTGTTTTTTCAAGGCTTCTGCCTTCAAATATTCCTTTTTCAACATAATCTACGAGCAATGGAGCAGGATTGGAAAAGACATCTATGCTTTTATCTATTTTTTTTATGGCATTATCATAAGCCATGCTCTCGACAGTTCCTTTTGTTGCAATGACTCCCACTCTTTTTGACTCAGTAGCATTGACGGCTGCTCTTGCGCCAGGCTCAATAACACCTATTACAGGAACTTTTATTTCTTGCTTAATATCGCTTAATGCTGCTGCAGTTGAAGTATTGCAGGCAATTACTATCATTTTTACATTTTTTGAAACCAGAAATCTTGCTATTTTTAAAGCAAAATTTTTTACCTGGCTTAATTCTCTTGGTCCGTAAGGAAATCTGGCAGTATCCCCAAAATAAATAATATTTTCATTTGGAACAAGATTTATTATTTCTTTTAATACAGTTATGCCCCCTAGTCCAGAATCAAAAACACCTATAGGTCTTAAATCCACAGATTACTCACATTCAGTCTTATGATTATTATTAGCTTTTAAGAATTAAATCTTATTATTTATTAAAGTCAAAGACAAATTTATTTTTTTAGCTGGCAGAGATAATATATCCAACCGCCTTTATTGAGCTCAGCTTCATCACAAGTCTCTAAGCCATTTACAGAATATGCTTTTATATTATAAAACCCGAATGCCTTCAATTGCTTCAACTGATAGGAAAATGAAGAATAATATATCTTCACTTTGCCGTTTAGTGAATTATCCGCTAATATACCGTGTCCTTCTTTTTGCAAACGTTTGATATAAGAAGTCATCATTAAGGTTTTATTCAATATTTTAAGCCTGAGCAAAAAATAAAAAGATTTAAAAAATAAAGGTATTCTCTTAAAAAAATTATTGCCGTTTTTTTTAATTAATTTTCTATAAATGTTTCTAAACCTGGAAATATCAAAAATGCCATCCCAGTTTATATTGTGTGTGGAAAAAGCAAAAAAGCCATTATTCCTTAATACCCTTTTTATCTCGCACAGAGCTGCTATTCTTGACTTCTCAGCAAAACTGTCAATCCCGTTATAGCTGAAAAGCACAAAATCAAACATATTGTCAGCAAATTTTCTCATATCCCTTACATCTGCAACTTCAAATATGTTTCTCTGGCTGAATTTTCTGCGGCACTCTTCAATCATGTTAGGGGCATAATCAGCTCCGATATAGCAGTTTACAAGAGGAAGAAAATACTTGGTTGTCCTGCCTGCGCCTACTCCCATATCAAGCATGCTCATATCTTTAAGATAAGGCTTTAGGCTCTCTATGATACTTGCTTCTGCTTTATCAAGATAATCCCTTGCAGCATAATCCGAAGTAATTTTTTTATGATTATATACTTTTTTCTGTTCCATAAATCACAATATTAAATAAAAAAAATAAGAAATTGTCCATACCCTGTAAGGATAATATTTAAAGTTTAAAGAATTTAAGCATTATTTATTATTCATACCTTAAATGCTGATGATGCCGGCTATGCTTCTGCAAGAGCAAGTGCAATTAGCTCGCCAATTTCATTTTTTATATAAGATGGACAATTCATATCTTTTACCCAGAAAGACAGCTCTTCAATAAATGGTTTTATCTCTGTAAAAGAAACGTTCCCCCGTGATGCAGCATCTATCATTGCTATCCTGCCCCTGATAGTATTGTGCTCGAAAGGTTCCTTTAAATATGCAGGACTATTGTTTTTGCATAAATGGCATTTGACACAAAGAGATGTCATTTTATTTATTTCAGTATATTTTTTTAGTGCCGGAATAATATCCATGGAACCTTCATTTATATCAACTACTTTGCCGGGATTTAAAATACCTTCAGGGTCAAATGCTCTTTTTATTTTCCTGAGATAGTCTGCAGCCTGAGGCCTGATTTCATCCTGGCTCCTTCCAAGGAAAAATCCTACAGCATGCTCTCCACTGTAACAGCCTCCTTCATTCTCGACCCACTCGTCAAATTCCCTTATAGCTTTCCTTGCCTTCTTTTTTTCTTCAATATTGTCCGGTACAATAAAGCTTGGGTGGAGATTCCCATCACCGGCATGTCCGTAAATTATAAGGTCAAGATTTTCTCTTTCTGCAATCTCTCTCATCTTCCTTATGCCTAGTGTAAGTTTATTAAGCGGAAGAACCGGGTCAAACTGTATTATCACCGGTTTGTTTTTATCTGCTTTTGCAAGTGCTCCCAGAGCACTTCTTCTTTCGGTATAAAGCTCATCAGCTTCTAAGGGATCATTGGTATAAACAAGCTCAATCGGATCTAACTTCTTAAGTATTT
>JAQVJB010000029.1:0-2807 GCA_028695395.1 Actinomycetota bacterium
AGTAAAATTTCTCATTGTAGGATTATCGGGAGTAATTATTTGCTTTATAATTGCTTTTTTTATTACGAAAATACGGTTTTTAAGAAATATAATATAATTTAAGCAAAGAAAAAGTCGGGAAAATAAATCATGTAAATAAATTAAGGAAAACATTTTTATATTGCCTGATAATTTTTAAATAATGAAAGATGGCTTGAAGATATCTATAGTTTTCTTAGATAATATTTTTATATAAACAATTATTATCAGTTTTAGTATTATTGTAAATTGCAACTTGATTATATCAGCAATTTTAAATAATGATAAAGGAGGTTAATATGATGTATTCAGGAAAACAGATGGAAGAAAAAGCAGTTATTGATATAGCTAGTCTTATGTGTGCTGCAGCCAGGACCGCACCAAAGGCAAAGGGAATTGACAATATAATTACATTGGTTCTTTCAGGAGACGAAAAAGATGCTCTGGCAAAAAAAATGGAAGAAATAAGCATTCGCGAAGATGAAGGAACTGCATCTTTCCCGCGTGATGCAAAAAATATTTATTCTGCCCAGGCTGTGGTGCTTATCGGTGTGAAAATCTCTTATCTCGGGCTTAAATTCTGTGATTATTGCGGTTTTGAAAACTGTGAAGAATGCAAAGAAACAGGCGGCAGGTGTGCTTTTAGTTTCATTGATTTGGGAATTGCCATAGGCTCTGCCGTATCAGTTGCTGCCAGCAACAGGTTAGACAGCCGCATTATGTATTCAGCTGGAAAAGCAGCCATGGAAATGCAGTATTCAGGTGAACAGGCAGTATGGATTGGAATTCCGATAAGTTTATCAGGTAAAAGTATTTTTTTTGACCGTAAATGATAGGAAAATTAATAAATTTATTCTATTGCAAGCTTTTAATTTATAAAAAGATGGAGCGTTCTTTTCTTTGGGATTTTTAAGAACTTTTTATCCTAATCCTTACCATTCCAGCAATAAAGACAAAGTTTTTCTTCAGGCAATCCGATAGCTTTTACCATTTCATCTATTGTCTGGTATTTGAGAGAGGTAACACCCAGCTCATCTTTGATAGTCTCAACCATTTTTTTGTATAGTGATGACTTTTCATTTAGAAAGTCTTTTATATCAAAATTTTTTTCGCCCATTATCTTCTTTATCATTCTTCTGGCTGCCAGTTCTTTCTTTGTTCTGGTAGATAAAAGATAAGGGCATGGATACATAAGCGGAGGACATGCAATACGTATATGGATTTCTTCTGCTCCGTTTTTCCAGAGCTTTTCTATTGCCTGATTTTTTAACTGAGTTCCTCTTACTATGGAGTCATCGCATACAACGATTTTTTTACCTTCTATAACGCTCTTGATGGGGATTAATTTTAACTTTGCGACTTTGTTTCTTATACCCTGAGAAGCAGGGGTATAGCTTCGTCCGTACCCGTCAGTATATTTAACTAACGGCCTCCTATAAGGAATTCCGGAAGCCATTGAATAACCCAGCGCATGAGCAGTCCCTGAATCAGGGACTCCGGTTACAAGGTCGGCCTGTATTCTATCATTCTTTGCAAGATTGACTCCGCAGTTTTCTCTAACTTTTTCAACACTTATTCCTTCATACGAAGAAGCAGGATAACCTGTGTAGATCCATAAAAAAGCACAGATCTTTCCGTTTTTCAAATTACTTTGATCTCTTCTTATGCCTTCTCTTGATACAAGCGCGATTTCTCCCGGCTGCAATTCTAAGACAGGTTTAAGGTTCATATTGGGAAAAGCGCATGTTTCAGATGTAATAGCGAATGTATCTTCGTTCTGGCCAACGACAAGAGTAGTCTTACCGGTTATATCTCTTGCTGCATAAATTCCTTCTTTAGTTAAAATCAAAATAGACATAGAGCCGATTATCTGGCTGAAAGTATATTTTATTCCATCTGTAATATTATTTTTCTTGGCAATTAATTTACCAATGACTTCCGTAGCGTTTATCATGCCGCTGCTCATTTCTGAGAAACTTCCGCCTCCACTCATGATTTTTCTTGCTAATTCATTTTTGTTGCGCAGAAGTCCGGAAGTCGCAATTGCAAATTTGCCGAATGAACATGAAATGATGATCGGCTGGGAATCAAAATCACTGATTACCCCGATTCCTTTTTTGCCCTTTAATTTGGGAAGCTCTTCTATAAATTTGGATTTAAACTGTGATGTCGAAATGTCATGAATACAACGGGTGAACTGGCGGTTTAAAACGGCCAGCCCGGCTTTTTTCGTCCCGAGGTGGGAATGATAATCAGTCCCATAAAAAAGGGATTGACGGCAGTCTTTAGATGAAACAATACCAAAAAGTCCACTCATGGTAATGCATTTTAACACCTTTCAAGAATTTTTTTAATAGAGGAGACGAATAATTTGGCTCTAATATAGAGGGGACGTATAATCTGGCTCGAAAAAAAGAATGGAATTATAATATTTCATCTAGATGATCAGACTATTCGCTTGTTGAAAATAAAAATTTGGATTTTGATAATTATTTTTAAGGATTTTGAAATTGAGAGTTTGAACCTGATATGCTATTATTACAAAAAATCAAAGATGTAATAAAAGTTTTAATGAAAAAAATCTTCTCTTCAAAGAACAAGGCAGGCTTTACTCTTGTTGAATTAATTATAGTAATAATCATTCTTGGCATCATTGCAGCAATAGCAGTTCCGAGGCTTATTGGGATTATTGAGCGTGCCCGTATTTCTGCTGACAGAACAACTTGCAGAATGCTTAATACGGCTACTGCAATGTATGGTATTGAAAAAGATATTGAACAAAATGATAT